>JAHEYM010000154.1 GCA_023251595.1 Bacteroidota bacterium | reverse complement strand
AGATCCCGGGTTTTGTTTGTTCGATTTCTTTCTGAAACTTTTTCATCTCTTTTGGTGGAAGAAAATCACTCCCTACTAACTTAATTGTTTTTTCGCCAGACAAAGTCATTTCATCTATCTTTATAAAAATAAATCGTTGGTTTTTATAAAGCCAGCATTCACGATTTCTGACCGGAAGATTCTCAAACTTATAGGTTGCATTAAGGAAACGTGTAGAGAAACCGGCATCTTTAATCGCTTTTGCAATTGCAGGTATATCCACGTCAGCGCCCGATTTAAATGTCACATTTCCGGATGTATTTGCAAGATTCATCTTCACCCCTTCCACAAAAGGAAGTTCGCGGATTTTCATTTCAACCGCACGCGAACATGCAGAGCAAGTCAAACCATTCACCCCAAAATCGGCAGAGGTAAATTGTGCGGAAAGGTGCAGCGAGATGAGTAAAAAGCAAAGGGGAATAAAGAGTCGATTGATCTTCATTCCCCAAAGTTAACTATATTTCTGCATATCAACCTCCTTTATTACTCCTCCCCATTTGGGGAGGTTGGGAGGGGCATTACCTGATCACCAGTTTTCCGGTTTTAATTCCTGTAACATTTTCGATTTTCACCATATATATTCCGGAGGCGATATGCGATGTCGGGATTTTCACTTCAATAGGTTTTGATCCCATTTCGAATGTGTTTGTCCAGACAACTTCACCCGTAACAGAAACAATTGAAGCTTTTGAACTTCCGGTTTCTGTTGAATGAATATATAAATTTATCATATCGGTCGCGGGGTTCGGATATATATTGAAATCGGTGAAGGAAGTTTCAACCTGATTAATACCCGTAGCATAACCTACATGAGTACTCACAGTATTCGTATTCACTACCGGATTGTAATCGAAGAATATTCCGGCGGTATTACTAATTATATCACCAAGCACGAGCGTAGTTTTTGCTTTCACACGATATTTTACAAAGCCACAACTTGCAACTTCATTCGCACCTGAATCGGGTAACATAATATTTTCGAAACGGAATTCAATATTTCCGGGACCTGATAAATTCCAGATAACCGGGTGACTTGAAGAAAGAATTTCGAAAGTCGGTATATTTAAATTTGAAGAAAGTGCATCACGAACAATTACGGTGTGCGCTGTATCATTTCCGGTATTCTGGAAGTGAATGGTGTAAGTCATCCATTGACCGGCTGTAACCTGCGCAGGAGTAATGTCTGCCGGAGGAGTAACTTCTTTCATATTAGGATCCCATGATGCAATTACCACTCTCGAATCGGTCGAAGTGTTGTCAGCAGTAACCTGATCTCCCGCAACCGGTGTAATATTTACAGTCGAGGTAATCATATCACCAATTACGGCATTTGTAGGAACATTAAATAAAACCGTGAGATCGCCGAATGCAGATGGAGCAAGCGAACCGATATTCCAATCGACTGTATTTCCATTTACAGAAGTTGCCGTTGGTGCAGACATCACATAAGAAAGAATATTCGAGAAATTTAATTGAATATCTGCATTTTGAGTTGTGGTTCCGACATTTTCATACGTAATTCTATATTCAAGCGCATAACCTTGTTTAGGAATTGTAAGTGCCGTAATTGTTACACGCAAATCGTTCATTCCAGGTGTTGGATAAAATCCAAAATCATTAAGAGAATCAATTGCACCCATTCCTGCAAAGGTTGCAGTTTGAGAAGCGGCAGTCGTTAATGTATGATATAAAGGAACATTCGGAACGGTTGCGGTGTAAGTTCCCGAAGCAGCGAAAGCATCATAAATCCCATTTAATCCCGAATTACAATATGTATTTCCGGGAGCTAATTGAACAATTACATTTGGAAATGGAGTATCGCCTGTATTATTTGACGCGTCATTATTTATATCATGAAAAACAGTTCCTCTCAGGACGTTTGCATTATCACTTAATCTAACATTAAAAGTCGCAAATGGATCATATAAAGTAATGCTGCCAAACGTGCATGAAGTTGCAAAATAACCGCAGGCATAAACAGTACTATTTCCTGCATAAGATAATCCTCTTGGCCATGCTGAGGTACTTATTCCCCAAACAGGAGCACCCAACGGATCAAGTTTCACGATGCAATGCCCGCCGCTGTTTAATACTATAGTCCCGAAGGTAATAGAGCCTGTGTAATCTCCGCCGACAAACACATCGCCGGCAGGATCGACTGCTAAAGTATATCCATCATCATTACCGGTTCCACCGAAATTTTCAGCCCAGAGCCAGGTTCCACTGCTGCTCAATTTACAAACGATAAAATCGTCCATTCCGTTTCCGGTGAGTGTTGTAGGTCCAAATTGTCCGGTCGTATCAAAATTTCCTGTGAAATAAACGTTTCCACTTCCATCGATCGCGAGACCATAATTTTCACCATTATAATTTGAATGGGCGACCCACTGCATAACTCCTGCAGTATTGAATTTCACTATAAAATGATCGCCTGTAGGATTTGGATTTGTTATCGTTGAAGTACCGAAAGTCGTATTCGCAGACGTGCTGAAACCTGCTACATATACATTTCCTGAATTATCGGCAGTCATAGTCCACATCGATTCGATATTAGTACCATGAATAGGGATTCCCCAAACCGGAGTAAAAGACTGATCGAATTTCACGATAAAACAATCGTAAGAAGTAGCGGTGATCGTTGTTGAACCAAACGAAACATTGCTGTTACAGGTTCCTGCGAGAAATACATTTCCGGCACCATCAGAAGCAACCCCGGAACCATTGTCATTACCCGTTCCACCACCTTGCATGGCATTTACAACCATTCCGCTTGCTGCATCTATTTCGACGATGAATGCATCGGTACCCCCTAAGGTTGTGAAGTTTGAAGAGCCAACAATAAAATTCGCTGCAAAATCGCCTGTCACCCAAACATTTCCAACGCCATCGAAAGCGATAGAACTGGGATATTCAGCTCCTGTTCCGCCCATTGTGAGTGACCACAACAGAACTCCGGTTGGGTCATATTTACACACCAGCACGTCGTTTCCGCCGAGAGATGTATAAGAATTTGAACCAACGGCGATCGTGCCCTGGAAGGAGCTCACGACAAATGAATTTTGGAATCCGTCATTGCAGATCGAAAGTCCGGTGCCTTGTTCCTTGATAGCCCAATCGGCGACCTGAGCGAAAGATGAAAAATAGAGAAAAGAGAGGAGAGAACAGAGAAGTAATAATTTTTTCATAATTTTTTTGTTTAGTAGGGGCGATTCATGAATCGCCCGTTGGTTTGAATTAATATCGCGAAAATACAGAAGAATTGCCAATTCACCATAGGTTTCGCCGTAAAGTACAAGGAATCCTTTGATTGTGTTAAGTTTGAATTTTTTAAAGTCAAAGAATATTCTTTACTTTTGTGAACAGCAAGTTTGGCTCATAGCTCATAGCTCATAGCTCATAGCTCATAGCTCATAGCTCATAGCTCATACCTCTTACCTCTTACCTGATAGCTAATTGATGAAACCCTCGATCAAATTTATTATTATAATACTGTTGAGTCTGACTTCCCCCCTATTTCTCCCTGCGCAGGATAAACCAAAGGAACTTTGCAATTGCGCCATGCAGACAAAAGCGGGAAAAGGAATCTGGTATTTTTCGTGGGGATATAACCGGAATTGGTTTTCGAAAAGCGATATAAGATTTACGAATAATAATGCTGCAGATGAATCCGGAAATGGTGTATATGATTTCACTTTAACTAGATTAAGTGCGAAAGACCGTCCGAATTTCGAAGATGTTTTCACCAAAGATATTACTGTCCCACAATTTAATGCTCGCATAGGATATTATTTTAATGACAAACATGATTTCGGAATTGAGATGAGTTACGATCATGCAAAATATGTAATGGTTGAAAATACGCCAACACATTTAAAAGGTACAATTCATAATATTTATTACGATCAGGATACGATTGTTACTCCACATTGGTTATCGTTTGAACATACCAACGGAGCAAATTACTGGATGATGAATTTCGTAAAAAAACAAACGTTGATTCATTCAATAAACAATAAACATTGGTTAAGTGCAGTAGTCAAACCCGGCGGTGGCATAGTTTTTCCGAGAACGGACGTAACTTTATGGGGAATTGAATTAAATAACCGTCTTCATGTTGCAGGATATATCTTCGGAATTGAAACCGGACTCCGCTACGAAGCGTTCCGTCATTATTTCGCTGAATTAACATTCAAAGGCGTCTATGCAAATTATTTAAATTCTCTTACGGTTGAAGGTGGCAAAGCCTCACATCATTTTTGGGGAGATGAAGCGATTTTGACGGTTGGGTATCAGTTTTCAATTGGCAATTAACAATGAATAATTAACAATTAATAATTAACAATGAAAGAGGGAAGGAGTGAAAGAATGAAGGAGTGAAAGAGTGAATAAAAATGAAATTCTAACAAATTAGATGAAAAATATTTCATTTCTCTTGTTGTTATTTTCCACCACTTTTGTTCTGGGTCAAAATAGATGTGGCTGCGATAAAGACACAGTATTAAAGAGATACATTGATTGTGACACGATTCTTTTGAAAAACAATGCCAAACTTTATAAACAATATGATTGTGATTCTTTAAATATGATACTTGAGAATTCAGCGGGGATAAAATATTCTGTCGCTGGTCATAGAATTCCTCAATTCGCGTATTTCGTACATCTAACACCACTATTAATCTGTGACTATGATAGTTCAATACTGATTCTCCAAAATTGCACATCGATGCACGAACATTGCATGTATTCTCTTGTTGACAAAGAAAATCAAAACACAAGGACTTTCCCGAATTTAGTATTCTATGATTCGCTACAGAAGTTCATTGTTTATCATTCTCATTATGATTCTTTAACAATTTATTTTATTCAAACGGAAAAAGAATATAAAATTAAAATTCCTTTTTTGAAACCGCTCAGTTCAATCCACGAACTGCTATTTACGTCAGAAAACCTTGGAAAAGAACCTGAATTTAAAAATAATATTTTATTTCTATCTTATCGATATGTAAACGATGGGATTAAACGTGAATGGTTTGAAGAGAAAATGGAAATAAATATTAGTAAATATAAGTAGGGTGAACCTAAGATTTTTTCAGTTTCAAAACTTTGCAACCTTTGCGATTAACCTTTGCGTACTTTGCGTTGAGCAAAAAAAGGTTATTTACAATATAATTACGATTTGCACCACTCGTAATTTCTTCGTAACTTGGCGACTTCTAAGAATAAGAGCAATGAACTACGGAGCAATAAATATAGACCCGGAAACGATGGGAGGAACACCTGTATTTGTGGGCACGAGAGTACCAATACAAGCATTATTTGACTATATCGAGTCTGGTGAAACACTGGAAGAATTTCTGGATAATTTTCCCTCTGTAACTAAGGAAAAAGCAATCAAAGTTCTTGAATTTGATATTGAAGAATTGAATGAACGCCTTTTATTTATTGAAAAGATTAATATGGGAATGGCAGAAGCGACTCAAGGCAGAAGAATTCCACAAGAAAAACTTATCGAACACTTTCGTAAAAAATGGTCAATATAAAATGTTTTTAAATAAATATATTGTATTATTGTGCTTAGCAATTTTTTGCAAGTTCCAGAACACCATCGGTCAATCCATTTCCGATCTCAAACTCGATAACAAACAATCGATCCTGAACAACAGAGCATTTTTCCTGTTTCCGGCTACAGCAAAGAATACAGCAAGATCGACGGATATTATGTCAACAGACCATAATATTAATCAGGAGACAAGGATCGTTCTCGACACCGGTAAAATGAGGATTGTTTTCTTCGCTCAGGAAGACTATAAACTTGGTGATAAAGATCTCTATCAGGAGATATTGAAAGAAAAAAATAAATTGGGTTTTCGTACCAAAATTCTGAAAGACTACGATTCAATTATCTCCATATTATCAACACCCACAACCTTCGACTCTACCCGGCAAGCAATACTCGTGAACAGTTTGGTGGTTAAAATTCAGGATAATTCAATTTTTAAAATAAATGCGTATATCAATCCCGAAGCATTTAAATTAAAAGATGAATATATTAAACTGAGTGAAGCGGTATTTCGAACCTTAACCAAAGGATCGAGAATAAATGACCTATCTCCCAGAGAAGAAAAAATAAATATCTTTGGAACTAAAAAAGATTTTGTCATTTCTTTACCCCAGAATTATTGTGTCACTGTCGATAAAAAATATGATTTCCAGGTGATTCATTTTCATAAATTCACGAATTACATGGATACTGACAGAATCAGTCTGACTATTTACACCGGAAATCATCCCTCCTACTTTTATCATGAATACGAACTGGATGAAAAGTCCGCGAAAAAAGTCTCCGGTAAATTTTTGGAAAAGAAAATTGAATGGTTAACGTTTCGTGATGCAGAAAAAGATATGTTTCTGAAAGAACAAATGATGCCTTCCGATGATATCGAAAAAGATTTAATTGTTCATATTGCAATGATCAGCGATGTGGGCAGTTTGATAGACGAATTGACGAAGATAGTTGAAGGAATAAAAATAAAACGGTAGAGGCGTTGCATGCAACGACTTGAAAAAGAAATGAACAAAATCAGTTTTAATCACTCAAATCAGTGTCATCCGTGTTCCAATTTCGAACTACATGAATTTCAAAACTATTAATTAAACGAAAAAATGGTAACAGAACAAGATAAATACCCGATCGGGAAATTCGTCAGACCAACTGATGTGTCCGAACAAGATATAGATAACCATATATCCAATATTCAAACTTTTCCTGCTAGATTAAAGGCGGAAGTAATTAATCTATCAGACGAGCAGCTCGACACACCTTATCGCGAGGATGGTTGGACGATCAGACAAGTGGTGAATCATGTATCCGATAGCCACTCAAACGCGCTTATTCGCTTCAAATTAGCCCTGACAGAAGACAAACCAACCATAAAACCTTATATGGAAGATCGCTGGGCAGAACTTGCAGACAGCAAAACAATCTCTATCGGTCCGGCGCTAACTATGATCGATGGAATTCATCAAAGATGGGCGGTTTTACTTAAATCGATGTCAGAAAACGCGTTCCAAAGAAAATTTATTCACCCTGAACATGGCAACGAAATGACTTTATACGTAACTTTGGCTCTTTATTCATGGCATTCAAACCATCATCTCGCACACATCACTACTTTGAAAAAAACGAAGAATTGGCAATAGATAAATATTATCTTAAACCACTCATCTTTTCACTTTTATTTACCTTTTTTGCGTTTTCGTCTTTGGCACAAACCGGAGATCAATCAAAGTTTTTTATTAGTGGAAGAATTATTGATTCATTAACAGGCAAACCTATTGAATACGCCACCATCGGTTTATTGACTCAAACTGATAGTAAAGTTGTGAATGGTACGACAGCCGATAGCACAGGACTTTTCAATATTCCGGATGTGTCTGAAGGAACTTATAAACTGATAATTGATTTTATCGGTTACCAATTAACTGAAAAAAAGGATATAATTATCTCGAAAAATAATGGTCAGATTAATCTTGGAGAAATTAAATTATCGTCGAAGAAAACGACACTTAAAGGGGTCACTATTTCTGCTGATAAAAATATTATCGAAAATAAAATCGACAAACTTGTTTATAATGTTGATAAAGACATTACTTCGCAAGGTGGTGTTGCGACCGATGTTTTAAAGAAAGTGCCCGAAGTTACAGTCGATGTTGACGGCAACGTTGAACTACAGGGAAATTCAAATATCAAATTTTTAATTGATGGAAAACCTTCCATTATATTTGGAAGTAGCATCGCTGAAGTATTAAAAGCACTTCCTGCAAGCCAGATAGAGAAAATAGAAGTGATAACGAGTCCGGGTGCTAAATATGATGCAGAGGGAACCGGCGGAATTATAAATATTATTCTGAAGAAAAGTAACGCCCACGGAATTAATGGTTCTTTTTCAATTTCAGGAGGCACACGTCTCGAGAATGGATCTCTCAATTTATCTGCAAGAAGCGGTAAATTTGGTGTTCATGCATATCTCAGTGGAAATGGCGCTTTGAGATCGACTTCACTCAATAATTCGGATCGATTCACTAATGACTCCTCCACAACTTCAGACATGATCCAGAGTGGTGCAAATTCATTTATTCGGGGAGGTTTTTGGACTGGAGCCGGTTTTGATTGGGATATGAATCCAAAAAATACATTATCGGGTTCAATCGGGTACGATAATTTCAGATTCGATTACACAGGAACCGGAACCCGACAGATTTTAACAAACGATCTTTCAGGAAATACTATTTCTGATTTCAATGACGCAAGTGTGAGATCAGGAAATAACCACCACAACGCGTACGACATCAATCTGAACTATA
>JAHEYM010000153.1 GCA_023251595.1 Bacteroidota bacterium | reverse complement strand
TGGTAAAGAGTCTGGGTCTGGCTAAACAGGAGATAAAGCAACTCAATAATACAACCGGTAAAATCCTCAAACTTGAATTAAAAAAAGTTAAGTATATACGTTCCCTGAGTTTTGTTCAGGGTACATCAGTGAATTTTCTTCGCACCTTAATTGTGTTTGTTTTGTTTTATCTGATATTTAAGGGTGAAATAAAGATCGGTCAATATTTTGCGTTAATGGTTTATTCTTTTTTTATTTTCGGTCCTTTACAGGAGATGGGAAATGTAATCAGTACCTATCGCGAGGCAGAAGTCTCCCTGAAGAATTTTAATGATATATTGAATATGCCACCCGATCCGAAACCGACCAATCCGGTCTATGTTGGAGAAATTAAGCAGATTCGTTTTGAGAATATAACCTATCGTCATCAGACCGCAACTACGAATGCATTAACAGATATTTCATTCGATGCAAAACAAGGAGAATCGATTGCTTTTGTCGGACCATCGGGTGCAGGAAAAACGACGCTTGTTAAATTACTTGTCGGATTATATATACCTAAAAATGGAAGAATATTATATAATGATATTCCATCTACCGAAGTGGATCTGGATGAATTAAGAAGTCAGATCGGATTAGTCTCACAGGACACACAATTATTTTCCGGTTCGATAAAAGAGAATTTGCTTTTTGTGGCGCCGGGTTCAACCGATCAGGAATGTTTGGACGTGTTGGAGAGATCCGCTCTTACTCCTTTACTTGAGCGGGCGAACAAAGGTCTTGATACGGTTATAGGTGAAGGAGGAGTGAAGGTTTCTGGGGGTGAAAAACAACGTTTATCAATCGCCAGGGCATTACTTAGAAAACCTAACCTATTGGTTTTTGATGAAGCAACCTCTTCTCTCGATTCGATTACGGAAGAAGAAATTTCCGGAACGATGCGACAATTGTCACAAGCAGGAAAACAAATAACTTTTATGATTGCACACCGTCTTTCCACAATTATGCATGCGGATAGAATATATGTATTGGAAAAAGGTAGTATTATTGAATCGGGCAAACACGAAAAATTATTGGAAGAAAAAGGATTATATTATGCCATGTGGAGACAACAGATTGGTGAGCGAAAAGAATCTTTCCAAAAAGAATTTGATAAAATGAAATCGGTGAGTGTTAATTAAGTGTTAGCCACACTTTTTTAGTTTATAGAAAAATGAAACCAATTATTATTTACTTTTCAAGTTTATTTTTTATTTGTCAGACATATACGTCATTCGGGCAAACAATCCGGGACGTCTTACAAGAGTTACCCTTAATTTATACCCCGGAATTGACAAATACGGCAAAGGACTCTTTGCTCAAATTTGGATCTTACATTATTATTACTGACAGAAACGATGTTGGAACAGCAAAATATACTAATGAAGGCGAAACGGAAAAGTATATTAGATTAGTATGGAGTTGGACTCCGCAAAATTGTTTTATGGTAATTGAATTGAGAATGTTCAAAAAGATCAATGGAGATATTTTGGTGGTTTATTCACGGTATGCTGGCTCTCAAGCATTATATGGTCAACGCGAACTGAGAGCCTTCGACTTCATAGACAACAAGTTGACAGATAATATTGAAGTTAAACTTCCAATGACTCTCGATGCGAAAGAATATTTTAAAAAGGATATTCCAGACTCTTTGCTGAAATATTTTGCTGATGAGTTAAATTTATCGTGTAACCTTGATCCTGAAGGTAATGATGGAATTGAATATATTGCATTAACTCAAAGAACTTCCATGATGGATTGGATGAATTTAAACCCCATTATCTTTGTTTGGAATGGAGAATCATTCAAGAAATCCATAAAGTAAGATGGAAGATTAGCATTCATTCTTAACTTGATGGCTTCAAGTTCTGAAGTACTCCTTTTGGATATATAATTCAAAATAGCTTATATTTGCATTCATGGAAAAGAACATAAACCTCACCGCAGTTTTTCACAGGGTTAAAGAAGGTTATATTGCCTGGATTGAGGAAATTCCTGGGGTAAATACTCAGGGAGAAACTATTGAGGAAGCAACTTCGAACCTTTGGGACGCTCTTAGAATGGTCTTGCAAGCGAACAAAAAACTTACTCGTAAAAGTGAACCCCGCACAAACATTACTCGGAAGCCCTTTCATGTTCTAAATGCATGAAGCGCAATCATTTTCTTTCCCACTTAAAAAACAATGGGTGTTCACTACTTCGAGAAGGATCAAAACATAGCCTTTGGCATAATCCTTTAAAAAATAAAATTTCCACCGTCCCAAGACATACCGATATCAACGATTTTCTTGCAAGGAAGATTTGTAAAGATCTCGAGATTCCCAAGCCGAATTTTCATTAGGATGTCCAACTACTTCATTACTTTTATTAATTGTTTCGAACAAAAGTTAAAAGAAAAACTTCCAGGTGACTCAGCTCAATCAAAGATGGCTCCCGTTCCTCAGAAAGTTCGAGATGCTTTTTATTTAGCTGATCCTTCACCAAAAAAAAGCGCAGTCTTGATTCTGTTTTTTCCTTTTGAAGAAGGTGTCGGCACTTTATTAATTAAACGACAATCTTACAAGGGCGTGCACAGCGGACAAATTTGTTTTCCGGGGGGGAAAGTTGATCCGGATGATGTAGATCTCCCTGCCACTGCGCTCCGCGAAACAAATGAAGAAACCGGTATTATCGCAAAAGATGTAATGATCATTGGGAAAATATCAGATTTATATATTCCTGCTAGTCGGTTCCATGTTACATCAATTGTCGGATATATTAACTATTTCCCCGAATTTATTCCTAATCCTCGGGAGGTCGAAAAAATAATACCTGTTAATTTAAAATCATTATCTGACGAAAAAATTATTTCAACAAGGGAGTTTACAGTCGGAGAAAACCTTGTAATCAATGCGCCTGTATATTTATTAAATGAATATGTTATTTGGGGGGCAACGGCAATGATGATAGCGGAGTTGAATGAAATTGTGAGGGAAATTTAATTATTTTCTTGAATTGATGACAAAACTCATTTTTTAGGTTGATGGAATAACCTTAGTTTGCTGATATTTATCATGCATCTGGCAGCCAAGCGGGATGTGAAAAAATTTCTCACTCGCTTAAAAACGATATTGGAAAATGATTTGTAAATTGCGCACATTCGAATGGATTCTCTAAAAGTTAAAAAAATAAATGCCAACCCCCCCCACCAACTTCCAACGCATGCTCCTTCTGGCAGAAGAAGTTTTTGCTGTTAAAAATGATCCCGAGCAACTTGATGTAAATCAGGATATAATTGAGCAGTTGATAAAAATTCACCCTTCGACAGTTTCTGAATTTGATGATGGAAATGGTCCGGTTGCATGGGTTTTGTTAATACCCACTACTACGGATTTAATGAATAAATTTCTTCAACATAAAATTTCAGAAAAAGAGTTGTTTGAACAGACTCCTCCGGGTATTTCTTATGAAGCAATATACCTATGTTCGGCAATGGTCCTGACTGAATTTCGGAGAAAAGGAATTGCAAAAAAACTTATCCTGAAGGCAATTGAAAATATTCGAAAAGATCATCCGATAAAATCATTGTTTGTTTGGGCTTTTACAAAAGAGGGAGATTTGGGTGCAGAGGAGATTGGAAGAGCGACATCGCTTCCACTAACTAAGCGAATTGATAAATAAACTATTGATTATCAGATAGAAATAAATTTAGAATATTTTTTCAGAATTGTAAATTGAATTAAAAGTTTCATATATTTGCCTTCTCAAAGCGTATGAAATAACCATAGTCCCCCCGGTCATTCCCGCAGCGAAATAATTTATTCAATTAACAATAAATGGTTTGCATCAAAGATGACGAACTTCTGAGGGCTTGTCTTCAATTGAATTCTCATTCTTATATATGTTTGACAAAAAATAAACTTTATGGAAAATAGATTAATTCTTCCGGGATTCTTCAATTTAAATTCAGCAGAAAAAAAAATAATTGCATTTTTCTTGCTTATGTTTTTTTTCTCCGTGACATTTAATAACTATATTCACGCTCAGGTGACCGGCAGGAATGTGACTTTTGTGAGTTATCCATCGGGAAATTTCAAACAGGTTAGTGCAGGTAACTGGCAGGAACATAATCCTTCAAACACGGTGTTCAATTTTAAAGAAACCCAAAGAGATGACTGGTCCGTTTATCTTTTGGACGCATCAAGAAACATTTCCATTCAGCTCGATTTATTTAAGAAAGAAATATATATATATTGGGAGAGACCAAACCGCGCGAAATTATATAATATCGTGGCTTCCAGAAATGATGCGCAGGTGGTTTCAAACCCGACACCACCAGCCCCAAATAGTTCAGGTCCTGCTGACTATTCAAAATGTGCAAGTGAAAATGGTACCTATACATTTAACAATATGGTCGATGTTGCTTATGGCGCCGATGGACATTTTGCATATAAAACAGGTGTAACAGGTACAATAAGTTTCAATAACAGCTATTTCGGAGATCCTAATCCTGGCGTTCCGAAATTCGGATATTATAAAACAGCAGCTAATTCTACTCAAACATCGAATGCCTCAAATAATACTCCGACTACTGGACGTGGTAATTTGACTGACATGCTGAGTAATGTTGCTCCTTATTTTTCTAAAACAGATGAAATTGCATTATTAAAATGGATGAGTAGTGTTACAGCAGATGCGAAGGTTGAATATTGTTGGAAACAAAGTCACCCAAGGTATACTGAAGGATTAACAAGTTGTCCTTCCGGTTCAGAAAAAAACGGTGAACTATGTTATCCAATATGCAGAGATGGATATTATGGAAATGGTCCCGTGTGTCAACAAAATTGCCCAAGCGGTTTTCGTGATGATAATTTAACCACGTGTTGGAAACCGTCTGCTTACGTGCGCCCTGCAGGAACAATTCCGCATGTGAGCTGTCCGTCTAGTCATCCGAATAAACAAGGGGTGGGCGCTGCAGCCTGGTGCGATAATGGTCCACGTGCAGATTTTTGGAATTTGAGTACTTGTTCAGCGACTATAAGTTGTGATGGCGATAAAGATTTGATAGGCGGTTTGTGTATTACAAGATGCAGAGACGGTTATGAAGGAGATGGTACAAGTTTAGGATGTGGGTCGAAATGTCCTCCGGGCATGACCAATACCGGTATATTAAGTTGTGCAAAAGGAAATTACGGCAGGGGTGCAGGGTCACCCATGAAATGCAGAGATGGTCTGATTCACAACGGTGCAGGTTTATGTTTTGAACCATGCCCTCCAGGCTATACTGCCTCGAGCAACGCTGATCCTGTTTGTTGGTCGCCATGCCCCTCAAATCAACCGATCGCCTGCGGTGCGGGTTGTGCGAGTAGTCAAACGAAATGTGCTGAGGAGACCTGGAATATGATCGAAGCGGTTGGAGAAATGGCGATGAACATCGTGACTTTAGGTGAAACTTCAGAATTTACAGTCGCTAAAAATTCGCTCAAGACAGCGGTTAAGGCAGGTGACAAAATCGCAGCTAAAGCAGCGGCAAAACAAATGGTTAAAGAATTAGCAACTGGTTGGGAAAATATAACAGCAAAAATTGTCGCGAAGAAATTAAAGGAAAGATTTAAAGAAGATGCAATTAAATGGATTGCAAAAGAATATGCAACCATGCTCTTGAAAGAACAAAAACAGGAGGGCTTCTCGACTGATGATCTTTGGGATCTCGCGGGTTTAGATCCAACCGGGATCGCAGAAGTTGTACACGCATTTTATAAACCTGTGTGTTCACGAGACAATCCATTTCCAAACGTAACAGCACTTCACTAGAAATTTAATTATTCTACCGAACATCATATTATTATATATGAGTAGAATATTTTTGATCCTGATTTTGCTCATTTGCACAATTGGTAAGGGACAGGTCATTCCTGACACGAATTCTGTCAAGCCCGGCTACGAAATTAAATTTCAGATAAAGCCACTGAAGAATAAATTACTTTATCTTGGACATTATTTTGGGGATGAATTTCCTATCGTTGATTCAGCTTCGGTGGACAGTCAAAGTGTTGTTGTGTTTAAAGGGCAGAACAAATTAGCGGAAGGTATATATATAGTTTTTGATCCGGAACAATCTGGTTTATTCGATTTTCTTTTAAATTCGCAACAGCATTTTTCGGTGAAGGCAGACATGACAAATCCTGAGAAAATCAAAATTAATTTTGAACAGTCGGATGAAAACACGATTCTTCGCAAATATCTTGATTTCGTAGCAATAGAGGGAGATAAGTATGGTGCATTTCAGCAAAAAATGATGACGTCCACAAATAAGAAAGATTCGCTCAAATTTGCAAAAAGGTTGACTGACATTAATGAATCGATCATTAATATGCGTGAAAAATTTATTAAAGAAAATACGGATAAGTTGATAAGCACCATGTTTATTGCGATGCGCAAACCACACTTACCCGATTCATTGCTGGTTCAAAAAAATTCGAAGGATTCCGCTGCTGCAAAAAAATATATAAAAGATCATTATTGGGATGGAATCAATTTTTATGACGGACGCCTTACCTACACTCAGTTTTTCGGTCCTAAAATCGATAGATATTTTGGAGAAACCTTAGAATATCAATCAGATTCCTCAATTGCAAAAATTGACTGGATGATGAGTTATGCGGTTGCAAACGAAACGATGACTCACTTTTTGTTGTCGCGATTATTATTCGGAAGTATGAATCACAGATATAAATGGGGGGATGAAGTTCTCGCGCATCTTTTTGAAAAATATGTTGCACCAAAAACCTATAAGTGGCTATCAGAAGAAGAACGAACCAGAATCTCAGAACGCGCTTATTTTGTGATGGGTAAGATGATTAGCAAACCGGCGCCCGACATAGACCTTCCGACACCTGACGGGAAAAGACAAACACTTTATTCTTTAAAGGCAAATTATACAGTTGTTTGTTTTTGGGATCCCACCTGTAGTCATTGCAGAGAAACTTTACCGCAAATCGATTCTATTTATCGCGCAAAGTGGAGTGAGAAAGGTGTGAAAATATTTGCAGTTGCATCTGAGTCAGACGGAACGATAAAGGATTGGACCACTTATATAAGCGATCACAAATTGCAGGATTGGACGAATGTATATAATTCTATTATCGATGACAGTAAACGTGTGCAGTCTGGCAAAATGGGTTATTCTCAAATGTATGACGTTTGGTATTCGCCATCTTTTTTTGTGCTTGATAAGGATAAAAATTTTGTTGCAAAAAAATTGCCCTATAAAAATATGGTTGAATTGGTTAATTCCCTGCTTACTCAAAAGTGATTTGGTGATGAGATAAAAAGCCATCTAATCTTTCACATCCCGTAACTGTTATTGAGCTTTGATTTTTAATCAAAAACGCTGTATCTTTGTCACAAATGTTCCTTTTATTGAAAAAATTCGCTTCCACAGAATAACAGCATAATTAGTGAGATCATTACTTTTAAATATATCCCCATGACCACCGTAGCCATAAAAGAGAAACTTATACACCAAATTCAAAAGACAAAGAATCTTACTATTCTTCAGGAGGTTTCGCGTTTGCTCGAGATTGATGAAACTGATATGGACATTCTTAAGCTTTCAGAACCTCAAAGAGGGAAAATGCTACGGGCTGAGGAAGATATTAGACATGGACGGGTAATTTCTGACGAAGAGATTAAAAACGAAGTAAAAAAGTGGCTAAAAAAGTAATCTGGACTGATGAGGCTAGAGCCGATCTAAAGTAGATTTTAGAATATTGGATTGAAAGAAATCGAACGATCACCTATTCCAAAAAACTTGATCAACTTATTAGGGAAGCCGTCAAACTTATCGCCAGTCATCCTGGAATTGGCATTAAAACTGATTTTTTAAATATTCGTGCGAAACTCGTAAAAGACTACTATGTTTTTTACAAAGCTGAACATGTTATCACTATTTTATTTATTTGGGACTGCAGACGGGAGCCTGAAAAATTACCCAAAAAATATGTTAACTGAAGGGATTGAAGCTCTTTGTCAAAATGAATATTTGTTGCCGAAATGAGATTTGGAATTTACGCTTTTAAATATTAATCTTTTTTTGCTTTTGATATTAAGGTTTAGGATCCAATCCTTCTTCTCACAATAAGATCAATCTTTTCAAATAATTGCATCGGATTATAAGTCCGCCAGTTAATTTCATCCAACTCGCCGCCTGTCACAATATACTGATCGATGTTTTTTCGGGAGAATTCCAAAAGTACATGTTCCCTGAAATTCATCGCAACAATCCATCCCTCCTCAACGTCATCAAACCATTCTTCATAATAGCAATCGTCGGATGCGTGAAAATTCAGGACATTCTCACCAATTAATATAAATTTATTAATTGAATTATCAGCCATCGAATCGGCAATTTCCCTTTTTAAAAACATGATGTCATTTC
>JAHEYM010000530.1 GCA_023251595.1 Bacteroidota bacterium | reverse complement strand
AAGGAATGTCACAATTGTCAGGTTGAGGAAGTCAGTTGGAAAGATGCCCAAAGTTTTATTTCTAAATTAAATTTGCTCTCAGGGAAAAGATTCCGATTGCCAACCGAAGCTGAGTTTGAGTACGCAGCCAGAGCTGGAAAGAATAGTATGGGTTACAAATATTCTGGGGGCGATAAAATTGAAGAAATTGCGTGGTACGAAGGAAATAGCGGATGGATCACACACCCGATTGGGCTAAAAAGACCTAATGAACTGGGGTTGTATGACATGTCCGGAAATGTTGAAGAATGGTGTGGTGATTGGTTTGGGGATGATTATTATAAGTCTTCATCATCTAATAATCCTACTGGTCCATTAAGCGGAACACTTCGGATGGTTCGTGGAAGTTCATATTCAGATTATGAAAAGTACATGGTCGTGTCAAGACGATTTTGGTCGGTCACTGGCAATGGAAGCAGTTTAGGATTTCGACTCGTCGAGGATCGTTAGCGTAATTTCCCCCAATCTATTATTTCGTACTTTTGCCGCGAATTATTTAGGGCACGAATCATGAAAAATCTTTTTGCTATTATTTTCTTATTGCTTAGTTCAACGCTCTTTGGACAAAGTCAAACGAAACGGGTTCTTTTTCTTGGCAACAGTTACACGTATGTAAATAATTTGCCGCAGATGATTTCTGATGCGGCAAATTCGACAGGCGATACTCTTATTTTTGATAGCAATGCGCCCGGTGGTTACACGCTTCAGCAACATTCTGTCGATGCAACATCGCTGAGCAAAATTGCAGTTGGGAATTGGGATGATGTAGTTTTACAGGAACAAAGTCAGATGCCCTCATTTCCAATTTCACAGGTTGAAACAGATGTTTTTCCTTATGCACATAATTTAGATAGCATAATTCATTCCGAAAATTCCTGCGCTGAAACAATTTTCTATATGACATGGGGAAGAAAAAATGGTGATGCATCGAATTGTGCAACATGGCCTCCGGTCTGTACTTATTCAGGAATGGATAGTCTTTTGCGTTTGCGATATATGATGATGGCAGATTCAAATAATGCCGTTGTTTCTCCGGTAGGTGCTGTGAGAAATTATCTCCGTCAAAATTTCCCATTAATTGAATTGTATCAAACAGATGAGAGTCACCCAAGCGTGGAAGGAACGTATGCGGCTGCCTGCTGTTTTTACGCAACTATATATAGAAAAGATCCAACGTTGATTACTTTTAATTCCACCATACTGGCTGCTGATGCTGCGAATATCAGAAACGCCGCCAAACTCGTTGTTTACGATAGTCTGCTGAACTGGCATATCGGGGAATATGATCCTTTTGCAAATTTTAATTACACATCGAATGGTACACAAATTACTTTTACAAATACTTCTTCAAATTCAGTAAATTACGAATGGAATTTTGGAGATGGTGATACTTCTTCCTCACCAAATCCGGTTCATACATATATAGGTGGCGGTTCTTATACAGTTATGTTGATTGCCGCTAAATGTGGTAAGTCAGATACTTTAATACAAACGATTAATGTGAGCGCATTGGGAATTTTTCAACCAAAAACAAATACAGATTTAGAATGGAACATTCTGCCAAATCCTGTAACATCTTTTTTAACAATCAATACCGATGTTACCGGCACCTTGAATTTTAAAATATATAATGTGTTGGGAGAAGAAATGATGGGTGGCGAAATAACAAATGCTAATAAACCAGTCGATGTTTCTGTTCTTCCGAAGGGAATTTATTTTTTGCAATTAAGAGATTCCTATCAGACATTTGGTCAGAGGAAATTCGTTACAGTCCGAAAGTAGAACGCTGATGACGCGGATTGAGCGGATGAACGCGGATAATTGGCATTGACTGTTTCAGTGTGAAGTATAGGAAGAGTTTACCGTCCGGTAATCATTAGGGATCCCTCCTTATCGCGCAAAGAGTATTGATATTAAGAAATTTATTTTGCGCGAACGGAGGGATGACAACATTATTGCGTGAGGGTTAGGGAAAAAAGTGTCCGACAAAATTCACCAAGTGAATTTTGTCGGACACTTTTTTCCTCCTCTGACCCATGCGAATTGTCATCCCGAAAATCGCGTAGTACAATTCGGTTACCAGGAAAATCTTAATGCGATTTGAGGGATCCCCAATGTGTGCGCCCTGCATGAGCAGCACGCACCTGCTGACAAGGTATCAGAAAATTTCAAAAATACAAAATGAATTTTCATATACCAAAATCAGCAGGAAAATAAATTCCAGAGGGTGGAAGT
>JAHEYM010000152.1 GCA_023251595.1 Bacteroidota bacterium | reverse complement strand
GATAAAGAAATTAACCGAGCCCCATTCGGAATATTGGTAACTAAAAATAAAGCCGATAATCTTTCGGATGATAGAATTATTTCAGTTCCATTAAAGACATTGCTTTTACTGAGATAAAAAAGATTTAAGTAAAAAGCCGGAACGAATTCGGGCTTTATTACCGACCGGGGACACCCAATCCAAAGACCTTTGATACTAAGTGAATACAAAGGTAGATAATTTAGTTCAGATTTCAATATATACACTCTGATTGGTAAGGGTGGAAAGTGTATGCAGGCATGTAACCACTCTTGCCACCTTTCTCCCAACTATGAGTTCCGATTAAGAAATGAATTTTTTGGTGAATAATATGTTGCTGGTTGATCTGACGATGTGCAAGACGTATCGCAAGTTCTAACATTTTTAAGTGGGTATGTCGCTGCTTGTATTTTTGAAGCGCGAGACGTATTACAAGTTCGAACATTTTGCGGAGAGGATGTCGCTGGTCATATTGTCGAAGTGAAAGACGGGTCAGACTGCCGATACGGTTATTCGCTACCTTTGTCCAATGAAAATTCAGTATTGCTCCGATCTGCACTTGGAATTCAAGGAAAATAAGAATTTCCTGAAACAATTTCCTATAAAACAGGAAGGTGAAATACTATTGCTTGCGGGGGATGTACTTCTGTTCAAATTGATGAACGAGCATGATGATTTCTTAGATTACATTTCCGATAATTTTGAAACGACATACTGGATTCCCGGCAATCACGAATACTACCATTTTGACGCTGCCACGAAATGCGGAATACTGAATGAGAAGATACGGGGAAATGTTTTTCTTGTGAACAACACTACGATCAATCACGGGAATATTAGTTTCATCTTCTCAACGCTTTGGTCTAAGATATCTCCGGCAAATGAATGGCAGATCGAAAGAAGAATGAGCGATTTCCATGTTATCAAATACAATGGTTTCCGGTTTTCATCTGTCCAGTTCAATCAGTTGCATGAAAAAAGTCTATCATTTTTAAAGCAAGAGCTCGAATCCAAACCCTCCGGCAAAACAGTTGTCGTGACCCATCATGCCCCTACATTCTTGAATTATCCTGAAAAGTATAAGGGTGATCTTCTTAATGAAGCCTTTGCGGTCGAGCTATTCGATTTAATAGAATCTTCTGGTCCCGACTACTGGATTTATGGACACCACCATTGCAATACCCCCGTCTTCTCAATAGGCAAAACCCAATTGCTAACAAACCAACTGGGTTACGTTCAATCAAATGAACATCATCTGTTTAGTCGGGAGAAAGTATTCGAACTATGATTATTAGAACGATAAACCTATTTTTGTACGATAAAGCGGGTAGGTTTATTGATCCTGAAAATTAGCTGACTTGATCGAAATAATTTAAAGAATCGTCATTCGAATTTCCAAATCGGCAGAATTAATAGGTGTAGAAAACAACAGAATCCAATGAAATATTATCTATACATAGATGAAAGTGGCGACCACGGATTGACAGATTGACAACTTTAAATTCCGATCTTCCCTTAAAACAAAAAGCCCAACTTTCGTTGAGCTTCTTGCCGATCGGGGACACCCCGGTCCAAATTTATTAACGCTGATTCTGGTTCAGCGTCCGAGACCTTTGTAGATTCCCTACCGAGGGTAAAGAACGATGCAAAGATACAACAGGATATGTGAGAATCCCACATAAATTAACAGAATCCCACATAAATTAACACGAAAAGAGGCTAAGTAGCTGAAAAACAAGCACATAATGGATACACCGAGTTTTAAAGAAGACCACCATCATTGCAACACTCCCGATTTCTCAATGACTGTAAGCGAAACAGGCCGTTCGCAATAACAAACTCCCCGTGTGTAATGGGTAAAACAATGTATGAAGCTGCGAACAAACTTCCTGTGTGCAATGAGAACATGTGAAGAAAGGGATAATTCTCTATAAACACCGTATATTTACATGCGCTGAATAGATAACAATTAATGAAAGAGCAGTGAAACCGATCGTCTCCCTTTTATTAGGCTCTGGGTTTTCAATCCCCGAAGAACTTCCCGGTGTAAGGGCACTCAATATGCGTCTTTCTAAAATACACGAAAGCGAGATTCTGATTCATACGGATCAGAGAGCAATGTTCCTGAATGGGCAAGACGACCAGAATCGGTGGAGCAGATGGGACGAAAGAATTTTCTTACAAGAATTTCTGGAATTTTACAATGCAGAAATTTTACAGCCCAATGAACAGTTTAACTATGAGACTTTTTATGACTTTTATTCGGGCTACATTTATAACAAACAGAATAACACAGTAATTGAAAACTTTTACAAACGTTTTAATGAGAAACACTTCAAAGGTTCAAACGATCACCGAGATTGTTACAACAGAATAACAGATTTTAATCGAAGTTTCAATCAACTCTTAGCGTCCCAGTTACATAAGGCGAAGTACATGGAGGATATTACTTATGCAGCTTATCCACCATATGAACATTTTGTCGAATTTTTGAAAGAACTTCTGAAAACAAGTAATATTAAAGTGCATACTTTAAATCACGATTTATTCTTTGATTTTTTGGGGCATTCTCACAAGGATCTTTGGCAACATTTTTCAGATGGTTATAAACTGGAAGGATCACCATTTTATGGAATGGTTTCTTACAGGTTTAATCAGGATAATAATTTGCCAACTGTTAGTAAAAGCTACTACGTAAAGCTTGAACATTTTATCGATAAGTTTGACAAACCTTTATCATTGTTTAAACTTCACGGAAGCGTCTTTAATACGATAGTTTTCACACCACAACCAGAACAAAAGCGAATAAGATTGAAAGACAACTATGGGATCAGTCAATTTTATATGGAAGTGGGTGATGAAAAGACAGGTGAATCTCGATTTGAACATTTATGGGATGAGGCTGCTCCGGACTTTCTAAGCGGAACCACAAACAAAACCAGACATTATACCGGCGATCCTTACTACGCAAATTTGTTCAAGCATTTCGAAAAAAATCTCATAGATTCAGAACTATTAGTTGTAATAGGTTACGGTTTTCAAGACAGTGGAATAAATGAATATCTTGAAAAATATTTTCTAATGAAAGGAAAGCCAATGATTGTCATCGATCCATCTAAACCGAGTACTCAATTAATTGATAAATACAATGCAAAACACATTTTGAAGGGTGTTACTGAAGTCACATTTGACGAGTATTTGAATATAATCAGTTCAATTTTAAAGGGAAATTAAATTTCTGAACATAGGAAATGGCGGATAGAATAATCAAAGTTGTGGTTGCATCCCCATCCGATGTTGTAAAAGAGAGAGAGGTGCTTCTTAATTATCTTCCGACAAAGTTTGCACGAGATAAGTATGAAGAACTTTGTAATGCGAGAATTATTGTTGAAGGGTGGGAAGATGTTCCTTCGCAGTCAGGATATACGCAGGACATAATCAACTCTACTATTATCAAAGGGGCAGATATTGTTTTAGCCGTTTTTCGACACAAACTTGGAAGCCCGACGATTAATATCAGGACGGGTAATCATCGCGCTCCATCAGGCACGGCAGAAGAGTTGCTTTATGCTATTCATCAGAATAAGAAAAACAAAAAACCACTGGCAATGTTGTATTACTACGAAAAACCACCAATATGGTCGCTAATCTCGTGCCGATATAGAAGAGAGTGGAATAGGCTAGAAAAATTTAAAAAGGAAATTAGAAACGAAATTAGACACCAGTTTTATACGGATGATACCGAAGCATTACTAAGAACAATTTGCCTTGAACTTTGTAAAAATATCAGGGAACACAAGCTTTTGCAATAAAGAATAAATTCTCATAAATTACTCATCTTCTGCAAGATAAATATTATTGGTATTCAAATAAATTCATGGAAAAGAAGATTGAGTTTACGAATTCGAAACTATACGAATCACTATTCGCATTATGCGAGAGAACAATTGAGAAAACAATCGAATTCAAAGAACAAGGTAATCTTGAAGTTATTCCTTATCAATTCCTTCCTGTGAAAAATATTGACTTTAGGTTGGAAACATTTCAGTATGATTGGGAAAAACTTGAATATTTTAGTTATTTTAACTGGCCAAGCGAGAAGTTTTCGAATTTCATTGAACAGGAACTCTCTATCCTTCCAGAGTTTGAGTTAGCAGCACAAGAAGTAATGAAGGAATTTTACGCATCTGAATTTGCTGTAAGAAAGATCGGATTATTTTCTTTGCTTAGAGTATTGGTGCAAACCGCACCAAACGAATACATTTCTCGCGATAGTATTAATCACTATATCCAGCTTTTTATTGCAGAGTATGAATCATATCGAACTCCGATAACTATAACCTGGAATATTCAATTGTGGTTAAGTAATATTTATATTGAATCCGAAGAAATAGAAATTGCATCAAATGTATTTTTGAGAAGACCAACAACCGACCAACTTGCAGAAAGAAAACCTAAACCTATTTATATTAGCGAGTTTGAACGAATTACTGGAAGAGTCCTTTATGTCGGAGCGATATTATCATTTAGTTTACAACTTGATAAGGAACCTTTTAATGGGTTATTTCCTGATGAAATTACTCGTGAAATTGAATGTTGGATGAATGTATTGAGGCTTTTAAAGCCAAGTGGAGTGCGGGTTGTTCGCCAGTCAATAACTCCCATCGCAATTTTCGAGACAGCCAGTAGTGAAAATATTATCCCACCTTATGATTCTATCTGGAAAGGGAAAGTTGATTTTAGAGATACAGATAGCTACAAACTCGTCTTGAAAAAAACTGAAGAAAAGTTGTTAACCAATTTTATTAATAATATTAAACTGGAAATAAAAGGGATCATACAAAATACATACTTAAGCGGCAGTTATCATGATCTTGCATTTCATCGATATAATGATTCACTTCTCAAGACTGAAGTTAGCGTTTATAGGATTCTATCAGTAATATCATCACTTGAAGCGTTACTTTCAGAAGCTGGATCTGAAATTACATTTAAGCTCAGTCTTCGTGTTGCAAAGTTACTCTCTTTTTATGGTTTTGAGCCACTGAAAATTTCTGAACAAATCAAGATTGCGTACAATCTAAGAAGCAAGTTATTACACGGAGCAGAACTTGGTAATAAAAAAGAGGAATTACTGAAATTTGCAAGAGAATATACCCATGAGATACTGAACTATAATCGACTTTGTTTATTAATATCTTTACAGTTAAAATTACATCTGGATAAAAAGCAATTTATTCAACTAATTGATAATTCACTCATTGATGGAGAAGCAAACGATAAATTAGGGAAATTGATTGAAGACAATGTTAAGATTCCAATTGTTAATCCCTATTCGAAGGATTGAAACTTGAACTTATTATGAACATTCAATTGCTTGGCGTAAAAAATCTATGGCGGTTGAATTAATTTCACCTCATCTTCTCCTCCACCAAATCCTTCCACACCACAAACCCTTTCCGTTCGTCGGAGTAATCGTGAACGATTCGGCTGAAATTGTCGGTTTGCAATTCAATATAATGTTGACGACCTTGTGTTCTAATTATTCCTATATCTGTCTCGATCTGTTTTAGTATTAATTTGAGTGCGGAGATGTTTTTCTCTGTATGCCAGATGTAGGTGGCTTCTTCGGTGTCGAGGGTTTCCCAGACAATGTGGTATTGTTGTTTGCCGGAGAGAAGGAAAACAAAGGAGAACGGTGAGACTACGAAGCGCAATTTTAATATTTTGTTTTCATGTTTTTGGGAAAGATACACCAAATGCCGGTAATGTCTCGCATTCTTGTTCTTTAGGATTTCGTCGAGTAAGTCCTGTTCCGAATTATAGAGCGGTGGAATATTGTTTCCATTATCCTGCACCTGATTGAGATCAAGAATGTTTTTTGCGTTGTCGGGAAATTTACCCAGAATCTTTTTCGAAACAAATTGAAACTTGACGCTGTCAATTATTTCCCGGTTTATTTTATTCAGGTCGAAGGATGTTGCCGACTGAAAAATTACTTCACCCCGATCAACTCTCACTTGTATATCAACTTTTATCTTTTTTATCCGGAGAATTTTTGAAAAGTACGATTTCAGAACTTCAAATTCAGGTCTGATCTCGGAATTTTCTACCTCAAAATATAACAACTTGCCGAGTTCGGGAATCATAACTTTAAATGCAATTGCCCCAAACTTAAACTCGAATTCTGTAATCGACAGCCCTATCCGTTTTTCAATTACATAAGAATTCAGAGCATGAGTTTCCGTCTGTTCCGGTTGATTAAACAAAGTACCGTGACCGTAGAGTTTCCGGTAAAAAACATTCCGTTCTTGAAATAGGTTTTCGAGATATTCAATTTTAGAATCGCGGTAATCGTATATGGCCGGTTGAATTTCGGATCGTTGAACTCTGCCTATGTACTGAATCAGCTTGCCTTCAAACGAAAACGGATAGACCAGAAACAGACATTCCACATTTTGCAAATCTGTTCCTTCTCCAAAATATTGTCCGGTGGTGATAAGTACCTGAAAATTCCCGACACTTAATTGTTTCCACTTAAACTTTTTGTCCGATTCTGAATCTTCACCACTTAACGTGATTGCTTCGTACTTCTGTTTAAGGTATTGAAATAAGGTGTCTATATGTTCCTTTCTCTCTGTAACTATCACCGCCTTTTTCCCTTTGTTCAATTCTGCAACTACATCATCGAGAATGAGTTTGTTGCGGGTGGAATCGTGTACCAGAATTTTGGATAAGGTTTCAAATTTATCGGTCTTTGCATTGAACGGAACGGAAAGATCGGTATTTCTGATGACGATTTTTGCACCGGGTGTTGTTTCGAGTTCCTGTGTTTTTATTTCGGCAATTGTTTCGCCTAGGTAAATAAAAATTAATTTACCATCATTGTATTTACGGAAGGGTGTTGCCGTTAAACCGTATATATAGAAGGAATGAAGTTTAGAAATCGTATTTCTGAATGTTTCTGCCGGAACATGATGGCATTCATCGACAATGATAGTACCGAATGCCTTTTCCAATTTCTTGCCTTCCTCAGACTGTATTGCTTTATCCAAGCTCTGTATCATCGCCACCGTAATATGTTTCCCGATTTTAATTTGCCCCTGACCGATTTTCCCGATTTCTCTTTTCGGGATTCCTAAAAATGATTCAATACGATCTATCCATTGATCTGCAAGCTGTTTACGATGAACCACAATAAGAGCAGGCTGCTTTTTTGCGGCAATGATCGACAAACCAATGATTGTTTTGCCCGATCCCGGGGGAGCCACAATAACTCCGAAATCTTTTTTAGAAGCGGCATCAAATGCCGGTTTCTGATATTCTCTTAATTGTATGGAAGCGGAAAACTGAACAGGATTTAGTTTTATTCTTTCGTCTTTGAAATCGTAATCAATCTTTTGTTCCCGACAAAAATGGATTAATTTACCTGCGAATCCTCTCGGAATAATTATTTCGTTTTCGGTTTCGTCTATCATTTTAAAATAGCGATCCGTTCCCCACGTATTTTTCCCGATCTTCTTTTTAATAAAATATTCGCTGTTAGCAAAATTTAATTCATCTCTGAGAAAATTAATTAAAGCTGTAGTTAATCCAGAACGATCTATTGAAATTGAATTATCGAGACGAATAATTGTTTTGCAGGAAGGAGATATAGTATTATTTCTGATCTGAGAACTTCCCTTTTGCGATAGTTCCTGAAATAGAAGATCAAGTTTTTCGAGGGGAATCCTTTTTATATTTTGCAGGAATTCCCATTGGTCAATAATCGGCGAAAGATTTTCTGGGTCAATAAAACAACTATTCCCTTTCTCCCAAGTTAGTTTATATAGAGGAAGTGCTATTAAATTACCAAGACCTTTACCGGAAAGAAAATCCTGATTGGGAAATAATCGGTCGAAACTGGAATCCTTCTCAAAAATCGAGAAGATATCGGATTTCTCCAGCAGTGCAGTGAATATTTTCCTGCTCCGAAAAGCCGGGTACGGTTTCTCGAAAAACACCCAAACATGTCCGCCTTTACCAGAACGCGACCGCTCAAGATATGCCGGGATTCCATGATCTTCGCAAATCCGTAAAAATTTCCGGCAATCATCCGCCCAGTTTTCCTTATCGAAATCAGCCGCGATAAACCACGAGGTATTATCTTTCAGAAGCGGGTAAAGTCCGACAAGTTGTTCTCCATTCAGATGCCGGAGAAGTTGTGCATCCGAAAGTGACTGGTAGTGCTTCCCTGGAAAATTCTGAAAACTCCCTCCATTCATCTTGTGAACTTTGTATTGGTATGGGTCGAAAGTATATGCAGGCATGTAACCGCTCTTGCCACCTTTCTCCCAACGAACTGCAAAGACATCTTCCCGACCTCGAAAGAGGCATTTGAAGAGGGAGTGGTGGGGAGCGGGAAATGGTAAATTTGACATTATAGCCGCCTTTACCTTATTTTAGAAACGTTC
>JAHEYM010000008.1 GCA_023251595.1 Bacteroidota bacterium | reverse complement strand
CCGTGAGCTGACGGGAGATAATTTACTTCACAGGAAATATCACGTACTTTATCCAGACTTCTGCCATCTAAGCGAAGACGATCATCGAGAATCATACGACGAACCGCCTCAGCGTGCACATCGTGAAAATATTTCTTCACATGTTTGGTTTTTGCCTCACGTTCCTCTTCAGGAATGCTTGCAATAAACTCATCCCGCACCGCCTGAAAAGCATCAGAACGTTCGTGTTTATCTTTGATCAACGATTTAGCAACGGCGTAAACCTTAGTGTACGTAGCATCCCAAACCTGTTTTTTCAGTTCTTCGTTGTGATCTTCGTGTGAATATTCTCTTTTCTTCATGCTGCCAACGGCTTCAGAAAGATCGAGTTGCATTTGACACTGTTTCTTGATGACTTCAAAACCGAACTGAATAGCGTCAACCATTTCCTGTTCAGAAACCTGATTCATTTCACCTTCAACCATCAAAACTTTATCGATTGTTCCTGCAACGATGAGGTTCATATCGGCGCGGGCAACGTCAGAAAGGAAAGGATTGATAACAAATTTACCGTCAATTCGTGCCACACGAACTTCGGAAACAGGTCCGCCAAAAGGAATATCGGAAACTGCTATAGCAGCCGAAGCTGCCAAACCCGCTAAACAATCGGGTTGCATATTTTTGTCGGCTGAAATCAAAGTAACAAGTACTTGAATTTCTGCGTGATAATCGTCTGGAAACAAAGGTCTTAATGCACGATCTATTAATCTTGACGTTAAGATTTCATAATCAGATAAACGGGCTTCACGTTTGAAGAATCCACCTGGGAACCGACCAACAGAAGCATATTTTTCCTGATAATCGACTGAGAGAGGAAGAAAATCCGCATCCTTCTTAGGATCTTTGGTTGCCACTACCGTAGCAAGCAGCATAAGATTGCCCATTCTAAGGACAACAGCGCCGTCTGCTTGACGGGCGAGTTTTCCGGTCTCGAGTGTAATGGTACGACCATCGCCCAAGTCGAAAGATTTGGTAATGAGTTGATTTGTCATTTTGTTTTTTGTTTAATAATGTCGCTGAGGAGACGCCGTAAACAGGATCTCGATGAATGATTAAAGTGGTGACAAGTGCCGTGAAATGAAGAAAAAGCCCGGATTACTTCCGGATACCCAGCTCAGCGATGATCTTCCGATATCGAGTGATATCTTTGTGATGAAGATAATTCAGCAAACTACGGCGTTTTCCAACAAGTCTGATCAAAGCGGTCTGTGTAGAATAATCTTTTTTCATTATTCTAAGATGATCCGTCAGCTTGTTGATCCTGGTGGTGAAGATCGCAATCTGCGCTTCGCTCAAACCAGTGTTCGTGGCCGATTTGCCATACGTTTTGATGATGTCAGTTTTCTCTTCTCGCGTCAACATTTTTGTTATTCTTGTTTTTATTAGCCGGCAAAGATAGTGAAAATGTTTGAATGTTTAGAGGTATGAGAAAATAAATCTCGGCAATCTAAGGAAAATCCTCCTCGTACTCCAACTCTGCGTCTTTTTCCCAAATCTCCATCTCGCAGGGTTTACAGTTGAATTTCAATTTGTATTCGTTTTCGCCATGTTTCAGTACCAACGGCTCTTTCAGCTTTTCACCCAGCGTATCTTTATGATAAATCGGACATTTACCCAGTTCGTATTTTACACAATATTTCGTCACCATGACCCGCGATTTGCCGGGATCCCATTGTAACTCAAATGCTTTTTCAATCTCTGTTACGCCATGTCTTTGATAGAATGAACGGGCAATCGCATTCGAAACATTATAGGTGAAGTCCAACTGTTTCACAGGGTACGGGTGTTCGGTCTTCGTGATTTGAAATTCCTTGCGCTGGTACTCTTTTACCCGAATGTGAATCAGTTGATCCAACACAACTCGTCTGATTTCATTTATTTTCGAATTCGGTAGAAACCAATCTGCAGACAAATTGATTTCAATATCGTCCGAAATAAAAGGTGTATTTCCCGTTTTAGCAAGATTCTTTTTAATACCCGCAATTGACTCACCATTTTTCGACACTTCTTTAACGGATTCGATCATCGAACTGCTCTGATGTCCATCTTCGTCAATTGCCGTTAATTTAAAACCATCTTCCGATTCCGTAAATATTAGTTTTATTCCGATTTTTCGTATGGCACTGTCTTCCCTTTCCACCAATTTGTTGAAAGCAGCATCAGAATTACGGTAAATCATTGTGCCTTCTTTTATTGGTTTGAAGATATTTGGAATAACCAGGTTATTTATAATAGAATTCACCTGTGCACCATCTGCTTCACCCGACTCATTTATAAAATATAATCCATCCCCATTGTTGAGCTGATCCGAATTTTCAATCAGGTAACCTCTCCCTTTTGATTTGATGAATTTTCCAATTGCTTGTCCTTGCGATTTTGGTGTATCCCAAGAACCGATTTTATCTTTTCTGTGATTCACAAAATAGGATGTATAACCTCTGTTAAAACTTCGATCCATCTCTGATTCGAAAGTGTAAAAAGTTCTGCCCGAACTTGCTTTTTCATAATGCTCATTATTTTCTAAAAAGGCATCTAATTTTTTTCGCAAATAGGAAACATTATTTTTTACATAAACAAGGTCTTTCAATCTACCTTCTATTTTAAAAGATGTGATCCCTGCTTCAATCAGATTTGGCAATTGATCGCTCAAATCCAAATCTTTTATAGATAATAAATGACTACTTTCTATCAACGTAGTTCCGTTTCCATCAATCAATCGATATGGCAATCTGCAATTTTGTGCACAAGAACCTCTGTTGGCACTGCGCTCACCGTTGGCAACACTCATATAGCAATTACCACTGTACGAAACACATAGTGCACCCGAAACAAAAAATTCTAATTCGACGTCTGTAGTCCGGCTTATTTCTTTAATCTGATCTAAATTTAATTCTCTTGCAAGCACGACCCGTTTTATACCTGCATCGGCAAGAAATTTAACATGCAAAGCGTCTCTGTTGTTGGCTTGAGTGCTGGCATGAATAACAATCGGTGGCAGGTCCATTTCCAAGATCGCCATGTCCTGAATAATCAAAGCATCGACCCCGATATCATATAATTCATAAATTAATTTCCGGCAGGATTCCAATTCATTATCATATAAAATCGTATTGACAACGACAAACACCTGGGCTTTGAAAAGGTGGGCATATTCAACCAACTGCGCGATGTCTTCAATCGGATTCGTAGCATTCGTTCTTGCACCAAATTCAGGTCCCCCGACATATACTGCATCAGCACCGGCATTGATTGCCGCCATTCCCTGATACAGATTCTTGGCAGGAGCAAGAATTTCGATTTTCTTTTTCATATAAGATTTAGAATCGTATAATTCTATAAATGTATAATTGAGATTATTTGCAAAGATAATTAAACTCTGAGACAACTTCTGAATCCTCTCGCGGCATAATAAGATTCTGCACCATTATGATATACAAATATAGTGTTATATCGGCGATCACAAAAGATGGCACCGCCCAGTTTTCTTATATCAGCGGGTGTTTTAACCCAACTCGATGTTTTTAAATCGAACTTTCCAAGTTGCTGCAATTCGCGGTATTGTTCTTCAGTTAAGATTTCAACTCCGATGGTAGTTGCCATATTAACAGCGCTGTTTTTCGGTTTGTGTTCCTTCCTTTCCTCCAATGCTTCATGGTCGTAGCAAAAACTTCTTCGTCCAGCCGGACTCTCTGCCGAACAGTCATAAAAAATATATTCGGATGTTTTTTTATCGCAGCCAACAACATCCGGTTCGCCACTAGTCTTTTCCATTTCATTGAGCGACCACATCTTCTCTGAAGCTGCCTTCAGATTAGACAGTACTTTCGCCCATTCAATGCCTGAATGACGATTCATGTTTTTCTCAAAACGAGCTTTTAATGTTTTGAGAAGTTCATCAATTTGTACCGTTGATAATTCCTTTTTATTTCCGATTTTCATTAGATTTGGTTTAGTGCACTTTAGCTCTCATCGATGTTGATCAATCAGAATAACGTTTCCATCGGGGTCTGTCGCCATAAGACTTGCGGGTCCTGCGGTTTTTTCATCTGCTTCGGCGGTTAATTTAATTCCTTTCGCCTTTAGTTGTTTTTGAATTTCTCTCACATCGTCAAACTTCTCGATGTTTTTGGCATTTTCATCCCAACCTGGATTAAAAGTTAATATATTTCCTTCAAACATTCCCTGAAAGAGTCCGATGAGCGAATTTTCATTTTTCATGATGAGATAATTTTTCTCCATTCCTCCGCCAAAAACTGTAAATCCGAAGTTTTCATAAAATTGTTTTGAGATCGTAAGGTCCTTCACATTTAGACTCACCGAGAATGCACCTAATTTTAAATTCTTTTCTTTTGGTGAATTAATTTTATCGTCTGTTTGTTTAATGTTTGTTTTGTTGTCAGGTTGAATCGAAAAGATTGTTTTGAAGAAGAAACCAAACCAAAATGTTGCTGCGAGAGCGATGATTATTAATAGTGTATTTTTCATGTTAAAATGGTTCAATGTTAGAATTGATACCGACAAGCCGCCTTATGCAGTACCGATCCGGGTACAAAAATACGATTTTGCTCGACACCAAAAGAAATTGCTCACATCGTAAGGCTTTTGTTTAACTCCTCCGGAGTTCGGGTTAATTAGTGCTTCCCATTTCTATTCATATTGAACTCCTCCAGAGTTCTGGTTTTCTGAACATAGTTACAAAAAAAACGTTCATTTATTGGTCGTTAATTTTCTGTAAAGATAATCGTTCAACTTATAATTTACTGCTTGTTCAAAAATCGGGTCATTATATTTTGTAAAGAAATCACTCCATTTGATCCAAAATGTTCTTTCCAACTCATTTTTATTACAAGGAGCATAATTGATTCCAACAAGATCAATGGACCATTGTATTTTTGAAACCGCAGGTATAAATTCATCATCAAAATTGAAATCCTTCGTGATTTCGAACTTTAAAGTTATTTGAATACTATTAATCTTATTATCTGTCCAGAGCGTGTCGCCCGGAAAAACGCTTATTGGATCGCAACCTGTAAATTTTTTAATTTGTGAATCGGTCAAACGCATAGCAGAATCAGTATTTGGTCTGCCAAAAACAGGAACTTCAAATAATAAATGCCTGATCTTCTCCTCATCAAATGCGGTTAATTGACTTAATGAGTCTATATAAACTGAACGATAGATGTCATTCTGTAATGTAGCCTGCGCAAGGGTGATGTTGCCAATAAGAGCATTATCAGCGTACGTGTTAATTTCTTCCATTTCCTTTTCAGAAACAAAACTTGAATAATAATTCAAGGGAATTATGAACTTGGGTTCCGATTTAAATTCATTCTCCCCGAAAGGCAATTTGTTCCATTTGGTGTAGTATTCAAAAGGAAGATCAATTTTGGTTTGAATGATATGGTTTTGAACCATTCCCAAAATATATAGTGTTCGTATATCAGGACTGAGAAAATAATAAATTCTCGCACTTCGCCTTGGGATCGATATTGATATTTGTTTGATTCGATCTTGCACCATTTCATTTGTCAAAGGAACAGCGGGAAACATATTGGGTTCGTATACATTTACACCTTTTGAGGCATAGCTGTATGAGATAGAATCAATATGTTCAAGTTTTTTGAGAAAATTTGTATCATATATGGTAATATCCCTAAAATGACACCAAGATATAACCTGTCCAAAAGTTTTCAGACTAAATGATAATATTATTATTATATATATATTTCTCATGTCAGTTTTTTTAAATCTGTCGGTTTGCAAAATCATGAATATTACTCTTGTAAAGATATCAAGACACCAGTATTATTCCTAACGTGATATTTTGATTGTATAGTGCAAATACTGGTCAGGGAGAAAAGTTAGGGAGCAGGTGGATTGATCAGGTCATTTTAAGATCTCCATCGGAGATCAATAGTGGTAGAGATGAGGCATTTCGGCATTAATTATCACCTCGTCAGAGGTGGAACTAAAGCCTTCTATTATATTTAAATATTCCGCTATTATCGTAAATTTTAATCTCGTGATAAACAAATTGATGCTACCTCACTCTTTCGGTCATCCGACACCTGCCGGTGTCGCAGATTTCTATATGACAATCCTTTTTCTACCCCTATCACATCCTTAACAGGATGTATTCCGTCTTTACTCCAAGCTTTTGAGTTTCAACCCGAATTGGCTTCAAATGAAAAACATCCATTAAAAAACCCCGCTCCTCTTGACGAAGAACGGGGTCTTGTTGAAGAGGTCCGCGAAAACCTTCACCCCTACCTAACCTCCCCCAAGAGGGGGAGGAATTTATAGGATGGGTTAATTGAGGGTCAGGGAATCACGACCCTGATTGGATCTGAATACACAGACGCTCCTTTGTTGGAGATGGTGTGCATCCGAAACCATACGATTTCACCCGAGCGAAAAGAATTGACCGAAATACTCCCAAGAGTAGTTTCAGCGACAATACTCCATACGCTGGTTGCTGTCGGGACTTCGTCCTTACATACTTCCCAGACTTTTGAAGAGCCGGGTAAGTACGGTGAAACCAACTTTGCCGTTCCCGGACGATCACCGGGAAGAGCCTTGTAATCACGTTTCCCATGTGTGTGGGGACGTACAGGCTCCATTCCGGCACTCAGAATTTTCTGAACATCGCCGTTGGCAACAACTGAAACATAAAGACCCAACTGTCGAAGATGATTACGCAGAACTTTCTGAGCATCCTTCACAGCCTGTGTGCGTTCGAGACCACCTAAACGGGCGTTCTCAGCGGCAAGTTCGAGTGTGTCGGCGTCAGAATCTACATCCTGCAACGACGGGATTGGATTGGCAAAATTTGGATTATTCCTCATCTTGCCGGTGAAAGTGCGAGCTGTTACCACGTCTTCTGAAGCAGTGTTGCTCGGCGGAACTGATTTAACTATGACCATTGTTTTACAGACCTTAATCTGCACACGGCTTCATTGTATCGTGGAGCGGTAAGCCGAAAAAACCCCCAACCGATGACACAAGTCGTCATGTCCGGACGCTTACTCATTATGTGCAGCAGCGCGTGTTCGCGAGCAGTGTGTTGCATTAATACTGAGAAGCGTAAAAGTTTATTCGATAAGCCGGAAAGTTTTAGAAATATTGTGTTTAAGGTCTGTTTGTATTAAGGTTTATAATAGTTAGAGTTCAAAAACCGCGATTTGTTTAACGGGTAATGCAAATATTTTTCAGAAATATGCATATTCGGATGTAAAGCACTGAAAATCAGACCAATTATTTTCATTGTTTTTTGCCACAAAGGCTCAAAGACAGGAAGATTCACCAAGAAAATGGAAGAAAAACCTGATTCTCAACCTGTTTAACCTTCATGGAAAACCGGATTCTGCGAAAGCCTTTTTGCTAAAAGATATGAATTGAGCTATTACTTCATGGGATATATAGAAACATCACGGGATAAATAAATAACATCTTGGGATATATATAAACTATCACGGGATATATATATCCCACGTTGTTTTAGGCTATAACTTCACGGGATATACATAAACTATCACGGGATATATATATCCCACGTTGTTTTAGGCTATAACTTCACGGGATATACATAAACTATCACAGGTTATATATATCCCACGTTGTTTTAGGCTATAACTTCACGGGATATACATAAACTATCACGGGATATATATATCCCACGTTGTTTAAGGCTACAACTTCACGGGATATATATTAACCGTCATGGGATATCTACAAAACATCTTGGGATATATACAAAACATCTTGGGATATATACAAACTATCTTGGGATATATACAAACTATCTTGGGATATATACAAAACAAGTTGTTGACCCCCATGATCGACATTTCAACTCTTCAACCCTTCAACCCTTCAACCTTAGGCTAAAGCCGGAGTCTATTGATATAATGATTAATTTTGCGGGCGAAATTAAAAGCTACAAATTATGGAAGACGTTTACATTGTATCGGCATCGAGAACGCCTGTCGGGAGTTTCGGCGGAACACTCGCGGGATTTTCTGCAACACAACTCGGATCAATCGCCATCAAATCTGCTATGGAAAAGGCGGGCATCAAACCTGAAGATGTTCAGGAGGTTTACATGGGGAATGTGTTGAACGCAAATGTTGGTCAGGCGCCCGTTACACAAGCATCGAAAGGTGCGGGTATTCCCGATTCTGTTCCAGGAACTACGATCAATAAAGTCTGTGCTTCGGGAATGAAAGCGATCATGCTTGCGGCTCAGAGTATCATGCTTGGTGTCAGCGATATCGTTGTTGCCGGTGGAATGGAAAGTATGAGTAACGTGCCATATTATCTCGATAAAGCGAGAACCGGTTATCGTCTCGGTAACGGCACGCTAATCGACGGTCTCGTAAAAGATGGTTTGTGGGATGTCTATAAAGATTATCACATGGGGAATGCTGCCGAACTCTGCGCTTCAACCATGAATATAACACGCGAAGATCAGGACGCTTACGCCATTGAAAGTTACAAACGTGCCGTCGCCGCTTTCAGTGCCGGTAAATTCAAAGACGAAATCGTTACGGTTTCTGTTCCCGTAAGAGGGAAAGATCCGATTGTGATTTCTGAAGACGAAGAATATAAAAATGGTAAACCTGAGAAGATTCCAACTTTGAAATCTGCTTTCATGAAAGATGGTACCGTTACTGCTGCCAATGCTTCCAAACTGAATGATGGCGCATCGGCAGTTGTGTTGATGAGCGGAAAAATGGTTCAACAAAAAGGAATTAAACCAATTGCAAAAATCATCGGATTCGCTGATGCACAACAAGCACCGGAATGGTTCACAACAACACCTTCGAAAGCGATTCCATTGGCAGTTGCAAAAGCAGGATTAACGCTAAACGATATTCAGTATTTCGAAATCAACGAAGCATTTTCTGTTGTTGCCATCGCGAATAACCGAGAGATGAAACTTGATCCGGCGAAAGTAAATGTAAACGGCGGTGCAGTTGCCCTAGGTCATCCACTTGGTTCCTCAGGGGCAAGAATCGTTGTGACACTTGCTCATGTTCTTCAACAAAATTCAGCTCGCTACGGTGTCGCAGGAATCTGTAATGGTGGCGGTGGTGCAAGTGCGATTGTTATTGAACGTTTGTAGAGACGTTGCATGCAACGACTTGATATGCCATACGGTATCTGCGATCTTAGTGTAATTCCCATGAGGATAGAACCTTCGCATCGCAGCGAAATGGTTTCCCAGATTCTTTTTGGTGAACATTTCGAAATCAAAGAGATTTCGGGAACGTGGAGAAAAGTAAAATGTTTTTTCGATGGATATGAAGGATGGATTGATGAGAAACAATATCTCCCGCTCGAGCTCGAAGATTTTCAACAATTAAATAAACTCAATTTGCATATTTCGTTCGACCTGGTTCAGGTGATTCTGAGCGATGATAAGACGCTTATTCCCGTAGTTCTTGCGAGTAATTTACCATTCTACGACAAGGGTCATTGTCGTATCGCGAATTTCAATTTCAAATACGAGGGATTCGTACGTTCATTCGAGCAACCCGATAAAAATCTCGTGGTTGAAAATGCTTTTACATATCTCAACGCACCATATCTCTGGGGAGGTCGCACACCTTTCGGGATCGATTGCTCGGGCTTCACCCAAATGGTATACAAACTAAGCGGTTATCGTCTTAAAAGAGATGCGCATCAACAGGCTGAATCGGGACAAACCATTAACATGATCGAAGAAGCTGAGTCGGGAGATCTTGTGTTTTTTGATAACGAAGAAGGAAAAATTGTTCACACCGGCATTTTATTACCTGGAGGAAAGATCATTCATGCTTCTGGAAAAGTACGGGTGGATTCCTTAGATCATCATGGGATTTTCAATGTTTCGCAAAATAAATACACGCATAGACTACGTCTTATCAAGAGATGTTTTTAATAATCTTTGCGGATGTGTTGAAAAGTCCGAAAAAAAGCATCTACTTTGTAGGAAGATCGGTTGATATCTTCTTAAAAACCAGCACAAAAAACTATTTATAATCATATCCAAATCGATACGTTTTACGTAACATTATCCATAAATTACCGCCTATAAAAAACAGATACTGAAAAATGTAGTTCTTCTCGGGGTTAAAACATTGAGCCGGATGGGGTTAAGTTCCCGTTTGGTTATTTTCATGTTCTTACTTTTTGGATACATGTCAGCTTTTTCTCAGGGAAAACGTGATGGTCAGAATAGCTCGAGAGCAATAGCACAACGTATGTTTGCCGAGGGGAAATATGCTGTTGCAGCGCAATATCTTTCACAGCTTTTGAGTGTTGATCCAAACGATTCGTTGATGAATTATGAATACGGAGTTTGTTTGCTTATCACCGAAAGCGACAAAGCGAAATGTATTCCGTTCCTGGAAGCCGCAGTTGTGGCAAAACTTTCAGAACCCGATCTCTACTTTTTCATGGGGAGGGCTTATCACCTGAATGAAAGGTTTAACGAGGCACTGAATGCATACAGAGAATACGATAGAAGAGCTCAAAGAAAAGATGCAGAACGACGTGAGATTGATCTGCAAATACAAACCGTTCAGAATGCAAAAGCTTCAGAAAATACAACTTCAGTTCCGGTAAAGACCGATATGGCGCCGGTATCCTATCTCGCTTTCTATAAAGAAATTCCAAGAAGATCATTTCTGTCGGCGTATGAAGACTCAACGCTGGGCGGAAAAATTCTACCAAAACCCGATATCTGTAAATTGTCGGCAGATCTCGTCAGAGGAGATTCATCCTATATTTTCCTTAGTAAAAATCTGAACGTAATTTACCTTTCAAGTTACGGAGACAATGGTGATAGAGGGCGCGATATTTATGTGATGACAAAACTTCGGGCAGATAAGTGGTCTTCACCAAAAAATTTAGGAAATGATATCAATACTCAGTTTGATGAGGATTATCCCTTCATCACAAAAGATGGGAAAACACTTTATTTCTGTTCGAAAGGACATAACAGTATCGGTGGCTATGACATATTTAAATCGGTCTTCAATTCTGTTACGAACAGTTGGTCCCCTCCTGAAAACATGGGTGCGCCGGTAAATTCTACAGCCGACGATCTACTTTACGTGACTGATGGAAAGGGGAATGCAACTTTCACTTCATTGCGATCGAGTGGTGCTGATATGGTAGGTTATTACAAATTTGTCACAGCGAAGAACATTGCATCATCGGTTGATCTTGACGGGTACTTTAATTCTGAATCACGGGATGCTCCAAAGAAAGCCACGATCTCATTACTTTCTGCCGACGATCATCGTGTGTTACAGGAATTGGAGACAGATCCCGAGACAGGAGCCTATCAATTTAAGATGCAGGCCGGGCAGAATTACATGATTGTTGTTCAGAAGAAAGGCTATATCCCCCACTCCGAACTCTTCACAGTTCCGGTTCAGAATGTGAAACACAATATCGGTCAACAGTTGTATTTGAAGAAAAATGCTTCGGGTGAAGATTTAACTGTTTCAAATTATTTTTCGTTGCTGATGAATAATTCCGATTTCTTAAACTCGACGAAAACGGAAGAAATCTTAAGCAATTTCAGATTTGGAAAGGGTGCTTATTCAGATAAACTAATTTCGGTGAATCTTACGGAGGGAATGATCAGGGCAACTCCGCCGGGAAGTTACAGAACTGCATTTAACATTCCCGCTGAACCAAATACGCAGGAGATTGGAAGCAATCCACGATATACTTCTGATTTACCGGTCGATTCCGTGTACGAAAACAGGTCTGTGAATTCGGCACCGATCGATACGATGCAGGCTCAAACGAGAGAAGAAATTGCTTTCCATAATCAATTGATCTCAGCCGCGTATGAATTTGCGCGCAACGCCGACAAACAAGCCCGTGAGATGGAAACCATGTGGCAGATCGCCGATCTTGCTGCTTCGAAACTTGATAGTATCGCGAGATCGCTTGAAAGTGAGGCAAAAAGGTTGATCGCGGAAGCCAACAAGGAGATGAACATCGTGAGAAAGAATTATCTGTTGGAATTGGCACACTCAAAACAATCGATGGCGGCTGCGAAACGACACGAAGCCAAGGCAGCAATCTCACTCGCAAATCAGTATAATAGCACGTCTCAGGAATTGCGAAAAGATGCAGAAGCTACAAAAACGAAAGCAAAATCCGCGGAAAAAAATCCGGGTTCAATTTCGCGTTCTGATAGTGTAGGCGGATCGGGTAATTCGCTGAATGCATTATCAACAAAGACGGCTGAGACTATCGCAAAAGCGCAGGAATTAAGAAGCGGAACTGCGATGATCGACAGGGCTTCATACAACATTGAAGAAGCCCGTAAACTAAAGGCACAAGCCGAAGAATTGGAAAGTGAAGCAAAGGAGCTCACCTCAAAAGCGAGGGAAACTACACTCAAGGCAGGTAATACATCGGGTGAAGAAAGAATCCATTTGAATAATGAGGCTGCTGAAATGACAAATCAGTCGAAACAAAAGATCGCAGAAGCCCAGACACTATACGCCACTGCAGCTCAGTTACAGGATTCTGCGGAATATCAAAGAGCAAGTGGATTACTTGCACAGAATATTGTGCAACAGGCTGATAGTTTACAAAATCGGATGGATCGCGAGGTATCTTCAGGTGTTCCGAACTGGACGAATATTAATACAGAACAGTTGATCGGTGGAACTAAACAAGATCAGCAAGTACCGAACACGAATCTACCTAAAACAAAGGAACCCGGGAGTACAACTGTCTAAAATACTACCGAAAACAATGGCGAAGAAGTAAAGAAGCCGACGCCGGCGGAAGTTCAGGCAGCACAGGATAAGATAACGCATCTTCGTGAAGAAGGAAGTCAGTTACAGGATACAGCAAATGCTCTTTTCAAAAAATCCTCAAGTACATATAACACTGCCTCTACAACCAGAGATGAGCAGAAAAAAGCAGAGTTGTTTCAGCAGTCAAAGACCCTTAACGCTCAAGCCATCAGGAAGCATGAAGAGAGCGACGAAAAATTCGCAATGGCTCAACGTTTAGAGGCGGAATTGTTAAAAGCAGATATTGCAATCGGACAACAATTATCGTTGAATAATCCTTCCGGTTCAAATTCACCTGACAATTCAACTTCATCTAATCAAAGTCCTGACAACCAGAATACTATATCTCCTTCTACTTCTTCAAATTCATCTACTACAAATTCACCGGAACTTAAGACTCCAACTCCGAATGTTCCATCTTCAAACACACCAACTGCATCTGATTTGATGAATGCTTCGGCGGTTGAAATTTTTCTTGATGCAAGGGATTTGGCAACACAGGCAAAGAGTCTGTTTACAAAAGCAGAGAAAGCTAAAACACCGGAAGAAAAGGAGAAGATGCAGGCAGAAGCAAGAAAATTGCAGGAAGAAGCTGACGAAAAACAAAGAGAAGCCAACTCGAAGTTTGCTGCTGCAACGAAGCTCAGGAATGGAGACAATTCTGATGGCACTGCTGATAATTCCAATCCCGGAAGCTCAAATTCAACTACTTCATCTGCCCCTAAATCGGACCGTGAAATTCAAGCAGAAAAACTCAATGCATCCGCTGTTGAATTATTGTTAGGATCAAAGGAACTTGCATCACAATCTAAACAATTAATGGCACAGGCGGAGACTACCAAAGACAAAAGTGCGAAGGCTGAGCTGATCGAAGAAGCGAACAGATTGAAGAAAGAATCCGATAATAAACAGATGTCAGCCGATCAGAAATTTGCTTCTGCAACTTTGCTTGTTCAGGACGCGACAGGTGCCAATGATCCGAAAAAAGCGCAACAGATTGAAGCTAATCATAAAGCTGAGTTGATGAGTGCCGATGCTATTGAATTGGTTATCGATGCAAAAGATCTGGCAAAACAATCACGAATTATTTTCGAACAGGCGAGTAAATTGAAGAATTCAAAAGAGAAAAACCGGCTACTTGCGCAATCAGAAAAGTTGAAACATGAAGGTATCCAGAAACAGGCGCTTGCTGACGAGAAATTCTCCGCTGCTACAGAGTTGAGGGCATCGCCTTCGAACATTGACAAGAAGGAGAATTCTCCCACTGTAATGAGTCAGACAAATGACAAGAAGAAACAGGATGATACCAAGTCAGCGAAGAAAAAGAAATCAGCTTCAAAAAAGACGACAAAGAAATCTAAAAAATAAGATTTAATCTATGAAGTTTTACTTTAACTTGCATCAGGGATGTGCCTAGAAAATATCACAACATCTAAGGTAAAAGTTTTATCTTTGTCTATTATTAAAAACAGGCGTGAAGGCAAACAATAATCCCTTCTCATCTTTCCTGAAAAAGTCAGTCCTCCGGATCGCATCTGTCCTGGTGTTGTTCGGTGGCAGCGGCGTTTTAGCACAAGGTGGGACGGATACTCAGGATGACGTGAGAAAAAAAGCTGAGAAGCTTTACGCGGATGGAAATTATGCGTCCGCTGCTCCGATGTTTTCCCAACTTCTTAGCATTAATCCCGCCGACGCGAATAGTAACTTCAAATTTGGTGTCTGCCTGTTACTGACAGACAAAGACAAAGCGAAGGGACTTCCCTTTCTTGAAAAAGCTTCAAAGTCGACAACAGTTCCGGTCGACTTATATTATTTTCTGGGTCGTGCTTACCAGCTCAATGAGAGGTACGACGAATCGATCTCCTCTTACGAAAACTACAAAAAGTTAGGAAAGAAAAAGGATGTTGAAAGACGGAATGTGGATTACGAAATTCAGACGGTACAAAGTGCGAAAAAATCTGCAGAAAGTATTTCGACGACTGATTCAAAAATTCCTGCCGGCTCCTATCTTGCTTTTTATAAAGAGATTCCCCGAACCTCTTTCATGACGGCTTACGACGTAACACCGATTGGCGGGAAGATTCTCGCCAAACCTGACGAATATAAGATGAGTGGCGATCGTTCGAAATCTGATTCATCATATATCTATCTCAACAAAAATCTCAATATAATTTATCTGTCCAGTTATGGCGATGATGCAAGCCATGGCAAAGACATTTACAAGATGACGAAGTTGACGGCAAAAAAATGGTCAGCCCCTCAAAACCTCGGTAGAGTGATAAACACCGATCAGGATGAGGATTATCCTTTCATCAGTAAAGATGGGAGAACGCTTTATTTCAGTTCCAAAGGACATAACAGTACCGGAGGATTTGATGTGTACAAATCAGTTTTCAACGCCACAAAAAACACCTGGTCTGAACCAGTGAATCTTGGGCCACCGGTGAACTCCGCCGCTGATGATCTTTTCTATATACTCGACAAAGATGGTAATGCCTGTTATGCTTCAACAAGAACAAGTGTTCCGGAGAGAATCGGTTATTATAAACTCGTCCTTTCGGGGAAAGCGGGTACATTGGTTTCTTTAAAGGGTAACTTCAACTCAGAATCGGGTAATGATTCCAAATCAGCAACGATCTCATTGTTGTCTGCAGAAGACCGACAGATTTTACAGGAATTTCAAACCGACGCATCAAGCGGAGAATACACATTGAAGGTACAGCCAGGGAAATCTTATATGATAGTGGTTGAAAGAGAGGGATATATTCCCAACTCTGAAGTTTTTGTCATTCCACCGATGTCGGTTCAGCATGATATCGGACAACAGCTTTTCCTTAAGAAAAATCCGAGTGGTGAAGATCTTACAATCTCGAATTATTTCTCGATGAACGCGAAGAATTCGGATATCAGAAACGCTGTTAAAACACAGGAAATATTGAGTAATTTCCGTGTCGGAAATGGTGACTATGAGAATAAATTGATCAGTCTGAATCTCACTCAAAGAACCATAAGAGCAACTCCCCCAAGCAACGCACAACCATTTGCTGCCGACACATCCAGACCTGTCGCCATTGTTGATACAACACACAACACACAACCTTCAAATCCCAAACAGTTCAGTGAATCGGATCTCACTCAGAACTCAAAAGCTTCGCGGGACACGATGAGTGGTTTGAATGTCGAGTATTCGACGAAACTCACGAACAATCAGATTGTTGCAATGGCATACACGGAAGCAAGAAATGCAGACATTGAAGCAAAAGATGTTGAAACACTTTGGGTGGTGGCAGACGTGGTTGCAGCCAAACGTGACAGTGTAGCAAAAGTTTTGGAACAGGAAGCAAAACGTTTGCTTGCTGCGGCGAATGGTGAAAATAATGCAGGTCGCAAGAAGATATTGATGGACGATGCAGTGAAAAAACAGGCAGAACTCGATCAAACAAAGAAAGAAGCGGAAGTTGCCCACAATTTAGCAGATCAGTATCACGATTCATCCAAAAAGCTCAGAGTTGAAGCGGATCTTGCATTGACCAACGCAAGCGAAATCAGTAAGAACGCCGGTACAAATACTGTGGATGATACACTTCCTCCCGGCAATCAGGATAATAATATCCCCCCGAATACCTCAACCGGCATCAACTCCGGAAATATAGTGAAAGAAGCCGGAGCGATGAAAGAAAAATCCGATCAGAATTTGGCCGAAGCCAATCAGAACTTTACGCTTGCAGAAGATTTCAGAAAACAATCAACCGACTTAAATAAGAAGTCACAAGATACTTTAGCAAAGTCGCAAGTAGAACCGGAACCGGAAAAAACAAGATTGAAAGAGGCCGCTCAGGCACTGGCTAATCTTGCGAAAGAAAAAGAACAAAGAGCTCAATTAGCGATCACATCTGCAAAACAATTGCAAGACTCAGCTGAAATCCTCAAAACCAGGGCAGAGATGGCACTCAGCATCGTGAAACAGGCTGACAGCGTAAAAACAAAACAAGGAATAGTACCCGATAACCGAATTGCTGTAGTGAATACTTCAACCCAACCGACAGGTCTTGAGAAACCGAAAAATCTGAGTCCGTTGGGAACCGATTCGCTGAAAAGAAAAGAAGCTGTTATTTCTGAACTGAGACATCAGGGTGATAGTATTGCAAATGTTGCAGCAGTTCTGTTTAAGAAGTCATCTGAGTTATATTCCACTGCGAGAGAAGCAAAGGATTCACGTACCCGGAATGACGCATTCACAAAAGCGCGTAAAATCAATGCAGAAGCTTTAGAATATCAGGAGCAGAGTGATGATATGATAGGTACAGCGCGAAAACTTGAAAATGAAATTGCTGACAAAAATCTTACGGTAGAAGCTTCCTATCAGGGCGTCATAACTCCACCACCATCAAGCATTAAGAGTAAGGAGAAATATGCAGCCATTGAGAAAAGTGTGCCTGATGCCAATCTTCAAACTAAGGTAGATAAGTTAAATGCTGCCGGTGTTGAATTAATGCTGGATGCTAAAGATTATTCAAAGCAGTCCAGACTAATGAAAGAAGAGGCAGTTATGACTTCAAATACTGAGGACAAGGCAAGACTTCTCGAGGAAGCGAAACGTTTGGAAGACCTGGGTCATGAGAAACAACAGGAATCTGATCTTCAATTTCTATCTGCAAGAAATATTCAAACCAGCGAAGTGGGAGTTGCGACTACCGGTCCTGGTGTTACGCCCACTTCAACCAAAAAAACGAATACTGAGAAGGTCAATCAGATGAATGCTGAAGCAGTTGAATTGGTTCTCGATTCCAAAGATCTTTCAAAACAAGCGAGGGATTTAATGGAACAGGCAATGGAATTGCCGAAATCTGACAAAAAAGATGGGATGATTGCGCAGGCACAGCAGTTCCAGAAGGATGCTGAAGCGAAGCAAAAAGATGCTGACCTGAAGTTTGCAACAGCTCTGAAATTGAATATCGAAAATACATCAGGTGTTGCTTCAACGTCACCTATCGAGAAAGAGAAACAGAGCGAGAAAGAGGTAAAAACAATCCCGCTACCGAACAATCTCTCAGGAGGTGATACTTCGAAATTAAAGCAAGCAGAGTTACTAAATGCAAAAGGAGCAGAACTTGTGCTTGACTCAAGAGAACTTGCAGGACAAGCTAAAGATTTAAGAGAGAAAGCAGCCACAATGAAAGACGCTGTTGAAAAGGCGAATACAATCAGGGAAGCAGATCGTTTACAGACGGAAGCAAATACAAAACAAAAGGAAGCAGATCAGGCATTTGCAACTGCAATTCAGCTAAAAAAAGAGACAAATCCAGGAGCAGTTGTTTCAAATCCACCACAGCCAGCTACTACTACTACGATAGCTACAACTTCAACCCAAAAAGAATTACCTCAAGCTCCGACACAAAAAGAAATTGAGACAGAGAAGTCAAGAATAAACACAGAGGTTAAAACTGGTGGAGATACAACAACAGCAAGGAAAGTAGCACTGTTAAATGCCTCGGGGGCTGAATTGGTTTTAGATTCCAAAGATCTTTCAAAACAAGCACGGGAATTGAAAGAAAAAGCAGCCGGTATGAGCGATCCTAATGAGAAAGCAAATGCAATCGCACAAGCCGATCGTTTACAAACTGCTTCCATCGAGAAACAGAGAGAGGCAGATCTCAAATTCGCCACTGCGGCGCAGATAACGAAAGAGTCACCAACGGCTACAGTCACTTCAACCCAAAGTGAAAAATTAAAACAAGCTGAGACCTTAAATGCACAAGGTGCAGAATTGGTTCTCGATTCAAGAGATCTCGCAAAACAGGCAAGGGATCTCATGGAAAAATCGCTCGATATGCCGAACTCTCCTGAAAAAACAGAAGCGATTGCAACTGCACAACAGATGCAGAAGGAAGCAGAACAAAAACAACATGATGCAGATGCGAAATTTGCGACAGCCGCAAATATTCAGAAAGAGATTGTTGCGTCCGGCGTAGCAGTTAATACCAGCATCCCTCCTACTCCAGGTGAGAAAGAGAAAGAGAAAGAGAAAGAGAAAGAGAAACAAAATCCTATTCTGGCATCTACCGGACCGCAAACGACAGCCACCGTTAGAGCAACGGATAAATTGAATGCTGAAGCGGTCGAGCTTGTGTTGGATTCAAAAGATCTCGCAAAACAATCACGCGATTTAATTGCAAGTGCTCAGAACCTAACTAATCCGGCAGAGAAGGCAAAAACGCTTGAACAGGCGCGCGTTCTTCAACAGGAAGCAGATACAAAACAAAGAGCTGCTGACGAGAAGTTTGCATCTGCAAGTACGATTCAGTACGAAGCAACACATGGTGGCGTTGCATTAAATCCGGGAGAAAAAACACAAACAGAAATTCATGCAGAGAGAATTGGAGCCGACGCAGTTGAATTGGTGCTGGACTCGCGAGAGCTTGCAGGTGATGCGCGTGAACTGATGAAAGACGCGGAAAACACTACCGATCCGCTGTTGAAAGAAAAAATGATTCAGAGAGCACATCAGGAGGAAATAGAGTCAGCAGCAAAACAAAGACTTGCAGATGAAAAATTTGCATCAGCAAGTTTGATCCGTCAGGAATCATCGGGACAGGTTGTAAATATTACTCCTCAGAAATTAGAAATGCAGAGGATTTCACAGCTTCTAAGTGCAGATGCAGTTGAACTTGTAATTGACTCCAAAGACTTAAGCAAGCAGGCGAGAATGTTGACTGACCGGGCGAATGCTTCGATAAATCCGACCGAAAAAACAGATCTTCTGGCGCAAGCGAAGGATCTCTATGCGCAAGCCGAACAAAAGCAGGCACAGGCGGATATGAAGTTTGCAGAAGCTAATCAGGTTCAGTATTCTCCGGCAACGATTACTGCGATGAATGCAAGGACTAATCCTACGCCTCCAACAACAGCAACTTCGGCTAAGGAAATTCATCCGACAACGACAACGACCTCTGTTCAGGAAACGCACCCCGGTACTTCCCCTGAACATTCGGACAGAGAAAATCAAGCGATAATTGAAGCTCAGAAATTAAGAGCGGAAGCAGAAAAGTTAAGTTCAAGTTATACAGAATTACTTAAGCAATCTCAAGATGAATTCGCCGATGCGGGGCATTTAAAACCCGGGAAGGAGCGTGACGCCGCATTTGCAAAAGCAAAAAAACTTCATGTCGATGCGCTCGCAAGTCAGAAACAATCTGACAGTCTGAATGCTGTTGCAAAAAATATTGAAACAGAAATTACCAAAGGATCATACGCGAATACGAATTCAACACAAACTCCTTCAACAACACAAACAACAACTACCATTACTCAGCCTTCAGGTCCTGGAACCACAGCAAAGAAAGATGAGATGGAGGACGCAAAATTAAGTCCGCTTTATCCTAAGTATATAGAAGAGACTCAGACACTTCAAACGAAAAAGCTTGACCGTGACAATGCAATTGCACTTGCTGAGAAAAACGAATCTGATTTACAGGTTGCAAAAGATCATGTTGCAAGTTTAAGAAGCAGAGCAAAAGCAGCAAAGAAAGCAAAGGATAAAAAGGATTTAACCGATCAGGCTAATGAGGCTGATAAAACAGTAAAAGAAAAAGGTAATCTGGCTTACGATAACAGGAAGAAAGCGGATAAATTAATTAAAGAAGTAGAACAATTAACTGTTTCGGTTAATCAATTAAAAATACAATTAAAAGAATTTGTGATGACTGCATCTAAACAGCCATCCGGTCCAGGGAAAGTTGAAACCCCTGGTAAGATTGAAACTCCCGGAGCTAATGTCACTCCGGTGAAAACAGATTTGATTACTCCTCCTGTAAAAGATACAAATCCAAATTCATCAAATGTATATTTTTCGGAAGTGAATCCAATCCCATCGATCGACAATATGCCTGCAGGACTTTTCTTTAAAGTTCAGATTGCAGCAAGTAGGAATCAGGCAGCAAACAATGAATTCAAAGAAGTACCAGCTCTATCTTATGAAAAAGGAACGGATGGTTGGTTCAGATACATGTCCGGAACATTCACCGCACTTAACAATGCCAATGTTCAGAAAGAATTTGTTAAAACCAAAGGATATACTGACGCATTCGTCGTGGCATATTTAAATGGAAAAAGAATCCCGTTATACGAGGCATATAATTATCTGAATAATCAAGTACCGGAAACACAACAGGCGGTTATTGCAAATATTGATAAACCTGAAAAAGAGAAAATTGTTTCACCCTATATTCCTCCGATTATCCGCGAAACTCCGGATACAAAAATCGGTGTTCAACTATCAGCTTCCCTCCCATCCTACACGGGTTTGTTCTATGCTGTACAGGTTGGTGTATATAGAAATCCGGTGTTACCCGAAATATTAAATTCAATCAAACCATTAAATCGTGAAATTACCGAGCAGGGTTTACACCGTTATTTCACCGGACTATATAATTATTGGGAGCGTGCTGACTCAGCGAAAAATGTGATTGCAGCTACGTTGGTTCCGGATGCATTTGTGGTTGCTTATTATAATGGGAAAAGAATATTAAACATGGATGAAGCAAAGGGGCTTGAAAAAACGGTTCCTCCGATGCAGTTCGCGGCTAACTTCACCGATATCAATTCAGAATTCGCGCGTCAGAAAACAGGTAAAGAAAAAGATGCACCGCTTGTTCAGAAAATTCAACCTGGTAGCCAGGTAATTCCTGAAGCTAGTTTGAATTTAAATTATCGTGTTCAGATCGGAGCTTTTAAAGAAAATGTTCCCGTAGATATGTTAGATAAATTCCTTGATATACAGAATGCGACGATCACTCACATCACTACAAAAGATGGAATGAAATATTATTATGCAATTAATACTCCGGATTTACAGGCAGCTGAGAATATGAAAAAGTCCGTTATCGAATCGGGAATTAAAGATGCATTTATCGTAATATTTGATGGCGACAAACGACTCACACCCGAAGAAATAAGAAACCTTCCGAAACAAAAAAAACCATAATTCGATGAAACACATCGAACTAAATTCATGAAGACAAAACAAAGTCCCCGTCCACATCCGGTAGAAGTTGAAGTAGCTGAAACTGAAAACTCGCGAAGTTTAATTTTATATAATGATGATGTAAACACATTCGACAATGTTATTAATGCTCTAATTAAATATTGCAACCACGAACCTGAACAAGCAGAACAGTGCGCATTCATAGTTCACCATAACGGAAAATGTGCAGTGAAAGAAGGCAGCTATAAGGATCTGAAACCAATTTGCGAAGCACTGCAGGGAAAAGGGTTGAGTGCGGTGATTGAGTAGGTAGAGACGTTGCATGCAACGACTTCAAAGGTTGAAGAGTTGAAAAGATGAAAAAATTAATATTATTTTTCTTATGTATATGTTTAATCGCCTGTAACAAGGTTCCAATTACCGGTCGAAAACAGGTTAATTTACTTCCGGAGAGTACTATGATTTCGATGAGTTTGACAAATTATCGTGATTTCCTTTCTAAAACACCACCGGTACCTGATCGTGATGCACAGGAGCAGCTTGTTAGAAAAGTTGGTGCAAATATTTCTGCTGCTGTTGTGAAATACATGAATTCGCATGGTCAAAAAGATCGGGTGAATGGATATAACTGGGAATTTAATCTGGTGAAAAATTCTGAAGTAAATGCATGGTGTATGCCCGGCGGAAAAGTAGTTGTATACACGGGTTTATTACCTGTAACTCAAAACGAGACTGCTCTCGCTTGTGTGATGGGGCATGAGATCGCGCATGCAGTAGCACGACATGGGAATGAAAGATTAAGTCAGTTATTGATTGTTGAATTGGGAGGAATTGGATTAGATTTAGCGCTTTCACAGCAGTCGCAGAAAACCAGACAACTTGCGGATATGGCTTTCGGTGTCTCAACTACTGTAGGAGTACTTCTCCCCTACTCCAGAATGCACGAATCGGAAGCTGATAAATTAGGAATTGTTTTTATGGCAATGGCCGGTTATGATCCTCACGAGGCAATTACTTTTTGGGAAAGAATGGCGAAACAAAACAAGAGTAGTATGCCGGCATTTTTAAGTACACATCCAAGCGACGAACAAAGAGTAAAAGATTTAAAAGATTTTTTGCCGACAGCAATGGGGTTTTATACAAAGCATTAATTTAAAATATATCTCCCGGATTCAGATTTAAAAAATCTTTCCAATGAATTCCACTATCGCCGATAAGCAGAATTTTGTCGGCTTTATAGCGATTTGTAAATGCTTTCATTCCGGATAGCCGGCGTGTTACTCCTGATTTTACTTCGATGGCAATAATTTTTTTATTTTTCCGAACAATAAAATCTACTTCATCATTTCCTTCTCGCCAATAAAACACTTCATATTCGCCTTTCACCGAAGAATTCAGCAAATGTGCTCCCACAGCAGATTCAACATGCCTACCCCATGTATCGGGTTGTTTGCGAACCTCAACAAAAGTATTTCCGGAGAACACCGAGAGTAAGGAAGTATCCTTAACCTGCAACTTGGGACTGGACGATTTAGTTCTGATTAATTTACCGGAGTACTTTTCTATTCCTGCAAGCAAACCCGCTGAATCCAGAAGTTGTAGATAAGCTGACAATGTGGTTGTATTTCCAGCATCAGTTAACTGACCCAACATTTTATTAAATGAAAATATCTGACCGGAGTACGCGCAACCTAAAGTGAATAATTGCCTAAGGAGAGCAGGCTTATCAACTCTGGTCAACATAAGAATATCTTTAGATATCGTTGTTTCTATTAAAGAATGTAATATATAATCTTTCCATCTTTTCGGATCTTTAATGAGTGGTGCAGCACCAGGGTATCCTCCAAACCAAACAAATTGTTCAGGGGTAAAACGAAAAGCTGCGTGCATTTCAACATAAGACCAATGCGTAATAGGAATAACCTCGAAACGACCTGCGAGTGATTCTGTCAGACCCTGCTGAATCAGCAATCTTGAGGAACCGAGAAGCACAACTTTTAAAGGAATTTTCTTTCGTGTATCTCCATCCCAATTTTTCTTCACCTGTTCGCTCCAATTTCCAATCTTTTGAATCTCGTCAAGAACGAGAATCCCTTTCTTTCTTCCGCACTTCACTCTCGCCGCTTCCCATTGCTGATCTACCCACGCGGAGTCAGTTTCCTTTGCAGCATCAGCGGATGCATAATGAGAAATTTCACCCAGCTCATCAAGGCATTGCAGAACAAGTGTAGTTTTACCCACTTGTCTAGGACCGGCAATGACCTGAATAAACTTTCGCGGACTTTCAAATCGGCGAATAAGCATTTTATAATTTTCCCTAATAAACATGTTTACAAAATTACTGTAAATAATTATATTGAGCAAATTTTTCATAAATATTCGAGTAATTTCACTCCAAGTTTCGAGTATTTTTGCTCATTACACTGAGCTTTTTTACTCAATATACTGAGTTTTTTACTCAGTGTACTGAGCTTTTTTACTCAATATACTGAGTTTTTTTACTCAATGCCATGAGTATTTTTACTCATCGTAGTAAGTATTTTAGTCTCAAATTAGCAATTTCCTATTCTCTCAAAGTTGAGTAAACTAAGACATTTCTGAAAATTAATAATTTAACACGCTAGGAGGAATCCTTATAAAAATTCGATGTTTTAACCAAAAAAGTGTAAATTTGCACCAATAGTGATATCCACAATTGTGCAAGACAAAGAAATGAGGTACGTCAACCTATTTATTTTTATAATTCTTAACGTTGCATTAAGCCACCGCTGTTTAGCACAAACCCCTCCAATCAAACAGGTCGAGACAAAACCGGTGAATGCGGAAACTCCTACATTCAGATTATTTCTGATTGGTGATGCCGGTGAAGGAGATACGACAGGTGCTACCTTGCTCGATTTAAAAAAGAAATTGGCAGATAATCCGAACAGTGCAGTTGTCTTTTTGGGGGATAATTGTTATAAGAAAATGTTTTTCGGATTAATTAGTTTAGAGATGAAAGGATATGATGGAGGAAAGATTACCCGAAGAAGAATGATGTCTCAACTGAATATATTAAGAGATTATAAAGGTTCTGCTTATTTTGTCCCTGGTAATCACGATTGGTGGAATATGATCCACTTAAAAGGAGGGAAAAAACATTTATTAAAGGAACAATTATTTGTTGAAGATACTTTAAGGAATTTTACGTCGATTCTAAACCATAACGACGGAACATTTCTACCTGTTAATGGTACTCTAGGACCGATATCACGAGATTTTAACAACGGAAAAACAAGACTTATTTTCATTGATACGTACAGATTGATAATCGAAGAAGGTGCAAAACGGCATCGTGATTCGTTATTAATAAACACATTTTATAAGGAACTTAAAAATCAGCTTACAGATGCGAGCAACAAACATGAAAAGATAATTGTCGTTGGTCATCATCCTATTCACTCCAAAGGAAAACATTCCTTACCGCTTATTTTCTGGGAAAGATTGAACAGACGGTTCGCTGATTCCAATCCAAATTATCCTCCCTATAATAGAATGGCTGTCCATTTAGACAGTTTGTTGAAAGAACATCATCATCCTGATGTATATTATGTAGCGGGACATGAACATTCGTTGGAATATTTTATTACAGATAGTCTTCACTATATCGTAAGCGGCGCAGGCAGTAAGATTGATAAAGTAAAGATGGAAGACTGTAAAGATGGAACTCAATGTTTAAAATGGAATCAAGGCGGATTTTTCGAGATCGATTTTTACGGTCTTTACGAAACCGTTTTAATGTATCATAGAAAGGATAATAAAACTGAGTTGGAGGTAGAATGTCTGACCGGGTGTAATTAGAATATCCTACTCCAATTTCGAATGAAAAATTTCAGAGGAAGGACCCACTATATTAAAATGAAGGTCTGCCTCCTTCCCATTTTTGAACTCAATGATCGCATAGCCTTTATGATGATCACAAGAGCATTCACATTTAAACTTTTCTTTTTTGATTTGCGATCCCTTACTCCCGGCGCCACTCACAACATAAAAATTAGAATCAATATGAAAATATTGCAAATTATGATCGTGTCCACTTGCATAAATTACATGATCGTATTTATCAATTGTTTTTTTTAATTTTTTCCGCATTTCTTTGTAACAGGGTTGATATATATTCGATGTCAATAATCTATTCACACCGAGGAGCCCGAATATTTGCATCGGAGTATAATTAACCAAATTACGCCAGACTGTATAACTTTGCTGATGTCTTCCATTCGTGTACACAGGATGATGCGCAACAATTACTGACCATTTTCCGGTAGTTTTACCAATGTTCAATAATGAATCAAGCGCAACGAAGAATTTCTCATCAGCTTGGTGCTTGCTAAGTTTTCTTCCATTTATTCGCTCTCGTCCTATTGGATGAAAAAACCTTCCCTGCAGCCACCAATCTGTGTCAATCATAATCATATTTACATAAGGATTAATGTTCTTCATGACGGGACCAGGCAACCCATCCCCAGGAAACATTACAGCACCTTTATTAGAAGCCTGCGTGTGCGTTATCGAAAAGGTATCTACAAAAGCACGTTCATTTTTTACTCCTTTCAATCCACCCCATCTCGATTTTTTCCAATCATGATTTCCGGGAATAACATAAAATTGTCCGGTGAAATCATGAAAAGCATCTATCTGCACTCCCATCTTTTTCTCGGAAATTCTGACCCTCTCACTATTCGGATTTCCTTTTTCTACACCTTTAGGATAAACATTATCGCCTAATAATATTACCGTTGCATTAGGATCTTTTTCAGAGCTTTTTGCCACTTCACTCAGAGAGGAACAAACGGTAGTGTCGTTTCCGGCATCACCAATAAGGAATAATCTATACGTTATTTGTTTTGAAATTGTCTTAACTTGTGCAGAAGATAAACCAAAATATAAACTAAAAACAATTATCCCGCAAAGCCGTACAGACGCGAAGGTTAGAGATAAACTTCCTAATATTTTTTTCATTTACCCGTAACCATTTTTAATTTTTAATTGTTAATTATTAATTATTTTCCTATTCTTTTTTCTTGCAATTTTCCAAAGCACGTTTTGCAGATTTTTCACCCCACTTAGGCATGATTGTACTGGCAGGTTTGAACTTCGCGAATTTCTGAACTGATTTTTCAAGATCCGGAACTGCTTTATCTTTACCACCACCAAACATTTCGGGACGAAACATTGTTCCTTGTCCCCGCAAAAAATATGCTCTGGGATTTTCAGGATCGAGTGTAATCGCATCATTTAACCATTTGCCCGATTCAGGTCCAAGTTTCATCCCTCTCGACATTGGGTCAACACCGATCTTCATCTGTAACAACATTGCATGAACAACATAAATTTCTGCATTCTTCGGACTTAATGAATCTGCTTTCGCGATGTCCATCAAACCTTTATCATAATAATCATCCTGTTTGTCTTTATCAGATTCCTGAGAACCAATCATAGCATAAACGAATCCTGCATAATAAAACGGAAGCCATTCTTTTTTCTCCGCATTACCAATTCGTTCAAATGCATTAACAACCTGAAGATTATCTGCTGCCGTCTTTGCAGAATCTGAATTTTGAATATTTTTCTCCATCGCTTTCACAAACTTTTCGTTTTGCGATAAGCCAAGAAATGGCAGAAGGAATAATAAGATGAACAATATTTTTGAATTTTTCATATATATATGTATTAATTAGTGGGTTTCCATTGTTAATTGTTAATTAATCAGTGCCCTTATCCTCACCAATACTCATAAATATCCCGATAAAGAACGAGCGATCAGAAGTTGGTCCAACCGGATATTTAAACCGCCCATCATCAGAGAAATGATAAGTAAACACATTCTGAATTCCTAACACGTTTGTGATTCCGGCAGCGATGACAGTGAAATGCTGTTTGATGGTCATGAGATGTGAGAAGGTCAGACTCAGATTGTGAAACTCTTTGGTTATCCCGCTTGACCTGATTGCACCTGACTGATCGATATCATAATACATCCTGCCCGAAGCATACACATAAGTGAATCCGGCAGAAATATTTACTTTCGGAATCCATCTTTTATATACAGTTACAAAAGTGTGTGTAGCTGCGAACCCCGGAATCATTTCAACCGGGAAATTAAGATATTGTCTCTTGGTATCCAGATAAGAATAGGAAACCCAGAAATCCGAATTTTTTATAGTTTTTTTATCACGATAAAAAATCTCGGCACCCTGCGCGTAACCCTTTCCATTCGTATGCATTAAGGGTAGTGTTTGGATCAGGTGATCATACTGCTTGTAATACGCTTCAATCCGCAGTGTACGTTTATCGTCTATGTGCTGAAAATTCACAATGTAGTGTGTTGCTTTCTCGAAATCGAGTGACTGATTACCGGGGATATATGTCATATCATGTATAAAAGATTTATCAGGAGTTTGATAAAAATCTCCATACGCCGCTGAAATCTGACTGGTTTTATTCAATGAATAAGCTACAGACGCACGAGGCGCTACATTTGTTTTATTCAGTGCATCAGTATGTTCAACTCTTCCTCCCAACCGTGCAACTAATTTTTTTGATAAATAAACATCAGATTCAATAAAACCTGCCATAAATAATTCTTTCGAATCGCGGGTAAAAATTTGATAGTCAACTGCCGGTGCTCCGAAATAATCGACGCTACCATCCAACATATTCTGACTTGAGTGCATCTCACCACCAAAACGGATTGTTGAAAGTTTTCCGATGCCATGACTCAAGACCAATCTTCCCTGCATTAATTCATTACTGTTTTTCAGGTGTGTGAGTAAATCGTATGGATTTGCAAAATATGCAGGATTTCCAATGTTGATATGATCGAGATTATTACTATACGCGACGGCTGCAAATAATGTCCAATCATCATAAATAATATTCTTATAAGAAATATTTGAAAATATATTATTATTATTCAGATTGAATTTATTTCGTGAGATGCCAGTTGAATCATTAAAATTCGGTGTAAACATTGATAGTGTAGAATAGCTATAACTGGCAAACGCTTTCAACATACCTGTTTTTCCAACTTTCTGTCGATAAAATACTGAACCTGATGGCGAATTAGGTGGTGAATCCCAGTCACGATTCTGTTTTACCAAAGCGAAATAAGGACCGAGTGTTGTATAATTTGCATAAAATCCGAGAGAAGAATTTTTAAATCGCTGGGTGTGTCCAACTCCACCACCAACAGTCATCAATCCAATATCGGTCGTAGTTCTGACCGGTAAATCCTGACTTTCAAGAATTAATGTAGATGACATTGCCTGTCCATATTGAGCAGAGTAGCCACCCGTACTGAAATAGGTTCCCTTAAATTGAAACGGTGAAAAACGACCTCTTTGCGGTACGTCAGGGACACTCGAAAAATATGGGTTTGCAACTTCCATCCCATCAATTATTGTTTTAGTTTCGGTTGCATCTCCACCGCGCACAAAAAGACC
>JAHEYM010000507.1:403-2298 GCA_023251595.1 Bacteroidota bacterium | reverse complement strand
TAACCGTTCCACCAATTCCGATATTGATAGGAAGGTTTAATAAAATACAATCGAGTGCAGCACAAATATTTTCGGTCGAATCAGTGGAGCAATCGTTCACGACAATAGCATCGATCTTAATGCCGGTGGAACGTAAAGATATTATTCCGGCAACCACGTTTGAGATGGAGTCCTCTTCATTATGTGCCGGAATAATAACTGCAATTTTCACCTATATTATATAATTCCTTCTTTAATCAAATCATGAAGATGAATCATTCCTATATATTTCTTTTTATTCATCACCAATAATTGTGTAATATTTGATTCCTCCATTAAATGCATGGCATCAACAGCCATTGTCTCTTTTTCAACCCATTTCGGATTACTATTCATAATATCTTTTGCTTTGAGCCGGGAATAATCCGGAAACTTACCGATCATTCTGCGGAGATCACCATCAGTGATTATTCCTTTCAATTCACCTTTTTTCAAAACAGCTGTTGCACCCAGACGACGAGAGGTAATTTCGAGAATAACATTTTGGATATCTTCGTTTACATCAACGAGAGGGGCAGAATTATTGGAGCAGAGATCAGAAACGCGCATGTAAAGTTTTTTTCCAAGTACGCCACCCGGATGAAATTTTGCAAAATCCCGGCTACTGAAACCTCTCGCTTCAAGAAGACAAACGGCCAGCGCATCTCCAAGAGCTAATTGCGCGGTCGTACTTGCGGTTGGCGTCAGATTATGAGGACATGCTTCGATGCTAACGGTCGAATCCATTACAAAATCGGATTGTTTCGCGAGATAGGAATTAATGTCGCCGACAATAGATATCAGTGTATTTCCCCTTGTTTTCAGCAGAGGGATTAATATTTTTATTTCAGGAGTGTTTCCGCTCTTCGAAATACAAACAACGATATCCGATTTCTCCACAATTCCGATGTCGCCATGAATGGCGTCGCCGGCATGCATGAACACCGCCGGCGTTCCTGTTGAGTTGAGTGTGGCAACGATTTTTCCTGCAATGATCGCACTCTTACCAACACCGGTAATGACTAATTTACCGTGCGATTTTAGAATGTTCCGCACAATCTCGGCGAAAGGAGAACCGATACGGTCTTTCAATTCATCAATACTTCGGGCTTCGATTTCGAGCGTGCGAACGGCTATTGCAATAATTTCTTTGGGTGATTTCTCTTTGATTCTCAAGGCGACACAAGGATAAGTAATAATTGTTTCAATTATTCGGGTAAAATTATCTATTTTTACTCGAAATATTTTAGGAGAATGATTGATTTAAGTACCAATCTGGAGGGAAGTTTACAGAAATTCTTTGGATTCGACAAATTCAAAGGAGCACAAAAACCCATAATAGAGTCTATTCTTGCGGGCAAGGATATTTTCGTTATAATGCCTACAGGAGGTGGAAAGTCTCTTTGTTATCAGCTACCTGCGTTGTTAATGCAGGGAACGGCGATCGTGGTTTCACCGTTGATAGCGTTAATGAAAAATCAGGTTGATGCCCTCCGGGGGTTCGCTACTGATGATGCAGTTGCACATTTTATGAATTCATCGTTAACAAAGGCAGAGATACTTCAGGTGAGAGACGATGTGCGTAAAGGCAGGACCAAACTGCTTTATGTGGCGCCCGAATCACTTACGAAAGAAGAAAATGTGAATTTCCTGAAAGAGATAAATATTTCTTTTTTCGCGATAGACGAGGCGCATTGTATTTCGGAATGGGGTCACGATTTCAGACCTGAATATCGTCGGCTTCGTCCTATTATAGATCATCTTGGAAATGTTCCGATTATGGCACTCACTGCCACAGCGACACCCAAAGTTCAACAAGACATTCAAAAGAATCTGATGATGTTGGATGCAATGGTTTTCAAGGCATCTTTCAATCG
>JAHEYM010000507.1:0-393 GCA_023251595.1 Bacteroidota bacterium | reverse complement strand
CGAATCTTTATTATGAAGTAAGACCGAAAACAGACGTCGTTAAAGAAATCATAAAATATATTCGTGGAAATGCGCATAAATCGGGGATCATTTATTGTCTGAGTCGCAAAAAAGTAGAAGAGGTCGCAGAACATCTTAATGTGAACGGAATCAAGGCAATGCCTTACCATGCCGGTTTGGAAGCGGGTCTTCGTGCATCAACTCAGGACAAGTTTCTGATGGAAGATATTGATGTGATCGTCGCAACTATCGCGTTTGGAATGGGGATCGATAAGCCAGACGTCCGTTTTGTGATTCATCACGACATTCCTAAAAGTCTGGAGGGTTATTATCAGGAAACGGGTAGAGCAGGTCGCGATGGCAAGGAAGGAAAGTGCATCACCTTTTACAGTT
>JAHEYM010000506.1 GCA_023251595.1 Bacteroidota bacterium | reverse complement strand
CATCTTATTTTTACTTAAAAAATCTTTCCAAAATATCCTATTATCATTAAGACTCCCACAACGATAAATCCCACTCCGCCTAAGTAACCTTTAAGATTACCGGAAATATAATTCTGGAATCGAAAGTTATAGGTATGTAGCAACACGACAATGCCTAAAACAACAAAACCTACTCCAACTATTATATTCATCATATTATCAACATTTTTATTCTTGGAGTTCGAACTCAGTCGTTTTATTTCTTACTTAACAAGTTCTGTACTTTTATCCTCTAACTTAGACGATTCAGTATTAGATACTGCTTCAGCGACATTTTTGTTGCTGGACTGGTATTACTTTTATTAATTTCCGTAATAAGTCCACTGTTTATAGTTGCGAGTGATGATATGGCTATATCTTGTAGCAAGTCTCCATTCATAGCGGCTTACATGTTTTTCAAATGCAGTAAATAGATTTCTTCACTTTATTTTTACAACTATATTAATAGGTTCAAAAATTTTTTGCGTGAAGGATTGGAGCGGATAGCCCGCAGCCCCGACGTAGGAGGGGCGAGGACTATGAGCCTGACACCGTCTCGCCTCAGGCGAGAGAGGCGACACGCCCAAAACTATCTACACCTGCACTTCCGCCGGTGAAAATTTCAGCATAAAATCTTCTGCTTTTTCGACCATTTGCAAAGAACCGATAATTAAAGGGGTTCGCTGATGCAAATCTTTCGGTTCGATTTCGAGAATACGTTTAAATCCGTTGGATGCTTTGCCTCCTGCCTGTTCAATAATAAATGCAATCGGATTACATTCATACAATAAACGCAATTTCCCTTTCGGTGATTTGGCAGTAGCCGGATATATAAAAATTCCACCTTTAATCAGATTACGGTGAAAATCGGCTACCAATGAACCAATATAACGCGAAGAGTAAGGACGATTGGAAGGCTTGTGATCTTCCTGACAATATTTTATATATTTCTTAATTCCATCCGGGAAATGTACATAATTTCCTTCATTAATAGAATATATATTTCCTTCTTTCGGAATTTTCATATTCGGGTGAGAAAGACAAAATTCACCAATAGAAGGATCGAGTGTAAAACCATTTACTCCCCGACCGGTTGTATAAACCAACATCGTAGAAGAACCGTAGATTACGTAACCGGCAGCTACCTGTTCAGTGCCTCGTTGCATAAAATCCTGCAGAGTTCCGGGTCCGGATAAAGATGTACGTCTATATATAGAGAAAATAGTTCCGATCGAAACATTTACATCAATATTGGAAGAACCGTCGAGCGGATCTATGGCAACCACATATTTCGCATTTTTCGAAACGAGACTATTAATATCGACGACATGTTCATTTTCTTCAGAACCGACAGCGCAACATTCGCCACCCGAAGTGAGCGCGGAAATAAATTGTTCATTCGCGAAAACATCGAGCTTCTTAACATTTTCACCCTGAATATTTATTTCTCCGGCTTCACCCAAAATATCTACAAGACCCGCTTTATTTACTTCGCGATTCACAATTTTTGAAGCGATACCAATGTCTCGAAGTAATCTTGAAAGTTCGCCTTTTGCATAAGGAAAATCGGCCTGTCGTTCGATGATAAATTGCCCGAGGGTGACGACTTGATTTTTGTGTACGATCATGCTCTGTGTTAATTTAAGGTTAGGCAAATATCGTATAAAAACCCGAATTTAGGAAACAGTATGTTAAAAGAGGGTTGGAAATCAGCTCAGTTCGAGTAATTTTGCGCGCTGCTTATGAAAACATCGTTCGACAAAAATAAAATCAAAATCGTTCTGCTGGAGGGCGTTCATCCCGTTGCAGTCGAGGAATTCCGCACTGCCGGATACTCAATGATTGAGAGCATAAACACCGCTTTGGATGAGAAATCGCTTCAGTCTGTGGTGAAAGATGCCCATATCCTTGGGATACGTTCCAAAACACGTGTTACCGCGAGAATTCTTGAAAACTCGCCCGGATTGCTTTCAGTTGGTTGCTTTTGTATTGGCACAAATCAGGTTGATTTACAAGCTGCTACGAAGAGCGGTGTTCCCGTGTTCAACTCGCCTTTCTCGAATACCCGCTCAGTTGCGGAGCTCGTGATCGCCCATTGTATTATGCTCATGCGACAAATTCCCGCGAAAAACGAAGCCGCACATCGGGGCGTGTGGTTGAAAGACAGTAGTAGTTCTTTCGAAGTTCGGGGTAAAGTTCTCGGAATCGTTGGCTACGGACACATCGGTTCTCAAGTCTCGGTTCTTGCTGAATCGCTTGGACTTCAGGTTATTTATTACGACATCGAAC
>JAHEYM010000151.1 GCA_023251595.1 Bacteroidota bacterium | reverse complement strand
ACGGATATTTTGCCTTCCGAAATTCTCTGGCGAAAAAATAAAATTGGCTTCGAAGCACCTTCAAAGAGTTGGCTTTCTGATAGCGAGAGCCTCCTAAAAGTGATTAGAAAATCAAAAATTATTAATATGTATTGCAATAGCAATCAAATAAGCCTTCCGGATATGAATCTGCTTTGGAGACTTTATAATATTGCAAGATGGGAAGAAATTTATAATGTTGAAGCGGATTAAGGTTTGTCATATCACTTCTGTCCATCCCTCAACGGATGTGAGGATATTTTTGAAAGAATGTCGCTCTTTGGCAGCCGCAGATTTTGATGTTACCATTCTGGCTGTTAATATGCCGGAGGAAGTAATTGATGGGGTTAAAATGGTCTCCGTTAGATCAAAGAAAAAATCCAGATTTATTCGGATGACAAGTACCGTTAAGAAATTGTACAAAAAGGCGAAAGAATTAGATTGTGACATTTATCAATTTCATGATCCGGAATTACTACCTCTTGCATGGGCGCTCAGAAAAAAGAAAAAAATTGTTATTTACGATGTTCATGAGGATGTTCCGCGACAAATATTGAATAAAGATTATCTCCCTTCCATTCTCCGCCCAGTCATTGCCGGCATTTTTGAATTTTTTGAAAATTTATTTGCTGCCCGAATGTCTGGTATTGTTACAGCAACCCCATTTATTAACAAACGATTTGTCAAGGTGAATTTCAACTCGGTGAACATAAATAATTATCCAATTACTGAAGAATTTTCTTCTGTACCTGATTGGACTGACAAAAAAAAGGAAATTTGTTACGTAGGAGGTATTACTGAAATTAGGGGTGTTGAGGAATTAATCATGGTGTTGCCAATTTGCAATGTCAGAATGAACCTCGCGGGACCATTTGCGACACCCGAATTGAAGACTAAACTCCTTGCCTTACCTGGATGGAAATGGGTGAATAATTATGGACAGATTGGAAGGGCTGAAATCGTTGAGGTTCTGAATCGTTCGATGATTGGGATAGTCACTTTATATCCCAGAATAAATTATCTCGATTCTCTTCCGATAAAAATGTTTGAATATATGGCTGCGGGAATCCCGATGATCGTTTCGGATTTTCCATATTGGCGTGAAATTCTCGAACCTTATCAATGCGCTGTTTTCGTCAATCCAAAAAATATAGAACAGATAGCATCAGCCGTCCAAAACATTATGGCGGATGAAACTGAAGCCAGAAGGATGGGTGAGCGTGGCAGGGAAGCCGTACTCAATAATTTTTGCTGGCATCAGGAAGCAATAAAATTGATAGATTTTTATTGGCACCTTTGTAAATTGTAAATAACTAAGCTATTCATTTGATCCAACCGTCGGTTTCCATAATTATTCCCTGTCTGAATGAAGAGAAGTTCATAGGACTTTGTTTGCAATCAATTGTTGACTGTACATTCAACAAAGATAAATTGTCTGTGTATGTCTGCGATGGAATCAGTCAGGATAATTCGGTGGAAATTGTGAAGCAATATTCTGCTAAATATTCATTTATCTTCCTTCTGGAGAATCCAAAGCGCACAACGCCTTATGCACTGAATATTGGAAGTACAGCTTCAATAGCCGATGTAATAATGATACTTGGTGCTCATGCGGAAATATTTCCAGACTATATAGAACAATCACTTGAACTTTTAAAACTTCATCAGGATGTGGGTTGTGTGGGTGGTATCTTGGAAAATAAATTTTTTGATGAAACGTCCGAATCGATTGCACTTGCAATGTCTTCTCCTTTTGGTGTAGGTAATTCAAGTTTTCGAACAGGTGGGGAAGAAGGATATGTTGACACAGTAGCCTTCGGTTCTTATCGGAGAGATGTCTTTGATAAATGTGGTTTATTCGATGAGGAGTTAGCCCGAAATCAAGATGATGAATTTAATTTTCGCATTCTAAAGAAAGGATTTAAAATATATTTTTCACCAAAGATTCGTTCCAAATATCATGTGAGGTCGGGATTTGAAAAATTAATGAAACAGTATTATCAGTATGGTTTTTGGAAAGTTTATGTAAATAAAAAACATGCTGTCATAACCACAATAAGGCAATTAGTTCCTCCAATATTTGTTCTTTCTGTGATTTTAGGACTTTTATTCTCCACTGTCTCTGTTCTATTTTCACTTGTTACCTCAGCATCTTTTCTTATTTATCTTTCGGCTGCTCTAGTCTTTGCATTTATGAAAGTTCCTGCTTTTAGATATCTTCCAAAAGTTATATTATCGTTTTTTATTCTGCATTTTTCTTATGGATCAGGATATCTTTATGGTCTTATTCATTTTATCGGATTAAATAAGAAACCTGAAAAGTCTCACGAATCTCTTACAAGATAAGTGGTTTTCTATAATGGTTAACATGGATCAGGTTAAAAGTTTTCGAGAGATTATTCACAAAGGTTCAGGTTTCTTATGGTGTCTGTTGTCTTTTGCAATCCCACTCGACAAACGTTTCATTCCATTATTGATACTCCTCCTTTTTTTGCAATCTATGCTGACGATGAATTTTAAGGTGGGCTATCAATCTTTCAGGCGTCATTTTCTGCTCAAAGTGATGTTGTTGTTCTTCATATTACATGTTACTGGTTTACTATATACACATAATATTACAGTTGGGATAACGGATGTTACTTTGAAATTATCCCTGATTGCATTTCCGTTAATTCTTGCCGGGAATCAGAATATGACTGCCCGTTTCTATAATCTCATTTTTCTCTCATTTGTTCTCGGATGTATCACTGCTTCATTGATTTGTCTTGGGCATGCAGCGTATGTTTATTTTACGACTAAACGGATTACTTTTTTTTATTCTGAATTATCTGTGTTCCATCACCCAAGCTATTTTGCAATGTACCTTAACTTTGCAACCGTATTGATATTTTCCAGAATTAGACACATTATTAGTCTCCGATCGACAATTAATCTTTTTTATTTCATTTTGGTTTTACTTTTAAGTTTTATGATCATTTTGCTTTCCTCAAAAGCAGGTATTCTGACCAATGCATTTGTTCTGGTATATTTTTTCCTGCTTAATATACGAAACCGAAATTTCAGGATGATAAATATTGTTTTTGCAGCTTTGGCAGGTTTCATTTACTTTGTTACATTTAACTTTATCATCTCAAAGGATTATGAACGGATTCAGCAATCTGAGCAGACGATTATGACACCATCAATTATTGATTCGTCTGCAGTTGAGAGTACAGCAGTCCGGCTATTGGTTTGGAAAGCAGCAAAGGAAGTTATTAGCGAATCTTTGCCGTTCGGGGTAGGAACGGGTGATGAAAAGGATATTTTGTTAAAAAAATACGCTGAGAAAAATTATAAAAAACCTTTAGAGGGTTCCCTTAATGCCCACAATCAGTTTTTGCAAACAACAATTGGTATCGGGATTCCGGGATTGATGGTATTGTTAACACTTTTTTTCTATTCACTCGTATCTGGGGTCCGAAAAAGGGATTTCGTATTAGTTATGTTTGTCATAATAACAGGATTCAATTTTCTCACCGAATCCATGCTTGAGACAATAGCAGGTGTCGTTTTCTTCTCATTTTTCTTAACTTTGCTAACTACAATGCCACAAAAAGAAAAAACATGATCCCATTTTCACCGCCACATATCGACCAACGTCATATTGATGCAGTTGTCGAAGTATTAAAATCAGGTTGGATAACGACTGGTCTTAAAACTAAAAGTTTTGAGAAAAAACTGGCTCTCTACGCCGGTAATCCTAACACACTTTGTGTGAATTCTGCAACCGCAGGTCTCGAACTAATGCTGCATTGGTTTGGCGTAAAAGCAGGGGATGAAGTCATTGTGCCTACCTACACATATTGTGCAACTGCAAATGTTGTTGTTCATTGTGGTGCAACACCTGTTTTTGTGGATGTCGATGAGAATTTTTGTATTTCTGTCGAAGGAATACGAAATGCAATTACTGAGAAAACAAAAGCGATTATTCCCGTCGATTTCGCCGGATTTCCATGTGATTACGATGCAATAAATGCACTAGTCCATGAACCACATTTCAATCACATGTTTTTGCCAACTTCTGAAAATCAGGAAAAACTTGATCGTATTCTTGTCCTTTCAGATGGTGCTCATTCGATTGGTGCGCACTACAAAGGAAAAAGAACCGGGAATTTAACAGATGCTACTGCATTTTCTTTTCATGCCGTAAAAAATCTTACCACGGCTGAAGGTGGTGCGATTGCATTAAATCTCCCTGAACCATTTAAAAATGAAGAAGTTTATCAATTACTTTGCATTAAATCGCTTCACGGGCAGAATAAAGATGCATTATCCAAATTAAAATTAGGTGCTTGGAAATATGATATTATCGAACCCGGATATAAATGCAATATGACAGATATCACAGCCGCTTTGGGTTTGGTTGAATTGGATCGTTATGAAACTGAAACACTTCCGCGTCGAAAAGAAATATTTAAAATTTATGATTCTATCTTGAAGAATTATCCGTGGGCACAATTACCTCTTTATGAAACGGCAGAACGTACTTCTTCCTATCATCTTTACCCCCTCAGGGTGAGAGGAATTACTGAAGCAAAACGCGATGAAATGATTACTAAAGTTTCTGAACATGAGGTAACGGTTAACGTGCATTTTATTCCAGTGCCGATGATGAGTTATTATAAATCAAGAGGCTATGATATTAAAAATTATCCCGTCACTTATGATAATTACTCGCGTGAAATTTCTCTCCCCGTTTATTATGATCTGAAGGATGAACAGGCACGATTGGTGGCAGAAACCGTCGCGAAATCATATTAATAAATGTATCCATTTTCCAAAAGAATATTTGATATTTTTTTTTCTCTTTTGGGAATAATCATATTATTACCTGTTTTTTTTATCATAAGTCTTTTCATTTTATCCGATTCACCGGGAGGAATATTATTCACACAAAAAAGGGTAGGGAAGGGAGGTTCTGATTTCACACTATTCAAATTCCGGACAATGAATGCCGGTTCCGAAAGCGCCGGACTCATCACAACAGGTGCACATGTAAGTCGGATTACGCGGGTTGGAAAAATTCTTCGTAAAAATAAACTCGATGAATTACCTCAATTAATTAATGTTTTAATTGGTGAAATGAGTCTAGTGGGTCCCCGTCCGGAAGTGCGCAAATATGTTGAGATGTATAATGAAAGACAAAAACATGTGCTCGATATAAAACCCGGAATCACCGATTATGCTTCCCTTCAATATTCAAATGAAAATGAATTATTAGCAGGAAAAGAAAATCCGGAAGATCTTTATATTAGAGAGATCATGCCTGCCAAGCTTGAACTAAATTTACAATATCTTTCGGAAATGAGTATTTTAACAGACATAAAAATAATATTCAAGACAATTGGAAAAATATTTGGTTGAATAGCCTCTTGCTTTAGCTGGAGGATTCTATTCAAACACTTTCGCAAGAATCTCAAGCTCAGCAGTTTTTTCTTCAAATCCTTGTTTCTGATAAGCAAAAATTAAGTTGCGTACGAGTCTTTTTACCATATCCGTATTTGTGCAGGCTGTGTAAAATGCCGGTTCAGCAGGTATCTTTAATTGTTTGAGAAATGTGTCGATTTCCCGTCGGTGAAAAACGGTTCCTTTACTGAAAGGATTGATATAAAATAATACTTCTGTATCAGCAGGTGGAATCATGCCCTCTTCCGGAAAATGTTCATTCATGTAAGCCAGAACAAAATGCTCGGGTAAATTCACGCCATATATTGGCACTTCAAGTTTTTGCGCAACTACGGTATATATCAATCCCAGTATCAGCGGATTTCCTTTTTTGCTTTCTAAAACATTGTTGATATAGGAATTTTGTGGTGCGTGGAAATTAGTTGTATTTCCACCAAAATTGTGTATCTCGAAAATCACATGTGATAAAACCCTTGCTTTTTCGAGCGCTGTTAAATTATCGTGCAGTTCAAGCCATGCATCACGTCTGATTTTATCTACCTGCGACTGAATTTTTGTCTCATCTAAATCGGGGTACTGATAACGAGCGATCAGGATTGCACCTTCCAACAAATCCTTTCCACCTTCTGCAACCCATTTTTTTAATTCTGCTTTGATTCCATCGAATTGAATTTTATGTATAATAAATTCAATTCTCTGTTGAAGTGTTGCATTAAACGCATTTCCCCATGCATTCTCCAAAAAGGGAATAACATCCTTTCCATATTTTATCAATTGACCCTCAATATGCGAATACACCTCCGGATCGGTATCGTCCAGCAGACGTATCATTGCATCTATTTCAGAAAGATTTAAGCTCATGTTATGAGATAAAAGTACGTATTAACAAGAACGTAAAACAGTAGCATATTATGTCTTCATGAACCGCCCATTGTTGAAAACCCCGACCGCTTTTCCTTTTAGTGGAAAGTCGATGAAAGGCGTATTCCGCGATTTAGATTTGATCTGATCTTTTCCTAATTTCCATTTGTTCTCGGTATCGAACAAGGTCAGGTCTGCCATCTCTCCTTCACCCACAATGGGAACTGAAATATCCAACAAAGTTCGTGGCGCTATTGCCATTTTTATTATTAATTCCTCTAATGACAGATGGGTGCGAAGATGCATATTCGCGAGCGCAAAACTTGTTTCCAGTCCAATAATTCCAAAGGAAGCGTCATCAAATTCCCGTCGTTTCATCTCTTCATTTTCGGGACAATGGTCGCTGCAAATAGCATCAATTGTTCCGTCTTTGAGCCCTCTTTTCAAAGCTTCAACATCCTTCGCAGTTCTTAATGGCGGCAAAACTTTATAGTTGGAATCAAATTCTTCCAGCATCGATTCTTCCATCGCGATATTATTGATACTCACATCGGCAGTAACCCGAATTCCTTTTGCCTTGGCTTTTCTGATTAGCTCAACACTTTTTGCACTCGATACGGTTGAAATATGTAATCTCGTTCCCGTATATTCTGCGAGTGTAAGATCTCTCGAAATTGCAATTTCCTCAGAGATAGAGGGCATCCCTTTCAACCCTAATAATGTACTCTGAATTCCCTCATTCATCATTCCATTTGCACTGATGGATGAGTCATCAGCATAAGAGAGAATTAATCCGTCAAAGTTTTTTGCATATAACATTGCCCTGATCATCAAACCACTGTCAGGAATACTGCTTTTATCATCTCCGAAAGCTACTGCACCCGCGAGTTTCATGTCATACATTTCTGCCATCAATTTTCTATCAGGGTGAATTGATAAACAACCGATAGGGTAAACACTTACGAGATGATTCTCTGTTTTTATTTTTATATATTCAACAATTCCTTTTGTTTGAACAGGGGGGAAGGTTGAAGGCATTACTGCAACACCTGTAAATCCACCCGCCGCGGCAGCATTGCAACCCGAGATAAGATCCTCCTTATGTTCAAATCCGGGATCACGGAAATTCACCCGCATATCAAACCAACCCGGAGATACTTTTAATCTCTCACAAGAAAATTCGTCTGCACGTGGAGGTTTTGGGATTTCCGAAGCAATTTTCACAATAATTCCTTCATCGATCAGAATATCTTTTGTCGCCCCGTTATGAGGCGAATTCGGATCAATAATCTTCGCTGATTTAATAAGTAACTTCATGTTCTTTATCGGAATAATCTGAGTATAAGAACTTCAAACGCGAGAAATAAAAGGGTCAGCATTATGCAGTATTTCCACAAATGTACACCGCTTTCCATTTCCAATAATTTTTTTGATATTTCGGGTGAAGAGGTGTCCATTATCTGCGTGTTATTTAATCTGAATTTTGCAGCAAGTTCTTCCAACTCTTTTCCCGTGTAACACTGTAAATCAGATTCTTTTCTATCATAATTAAAAGAATAAGTCGCTAATTTTTTCGAATCACCTTTCAGATGATAATTACCTGCCTGTACTACTTGACCGTGTAATGAAACAACAGTGGCATCATTTACAATTCTGTGCTCCGGAATTATATCGAAGTGATTTGCTTCCTGGATCAGATGAAAAACATTTTCTCCTGCAGTCTGTCCCTGCTGAAGTTCAATCGATTCATCCCGTCCAATTATATAAGATAATTTACCAGTCTCTGATGCAAGCAATGCGATCTTAAATAAGGTCGGAACGAAAATCGCATGACGTGGGAAATTACTGAATTCGGTATTTAAAGGTACAGCACATAAAATCACTTTCCCTTTTCCAACAGGGTATTGACTTAACAGGCTGTTATTATTCTCAAGAATGAGTAATCCCTCTTCTCCCGACTTTGTATTTTTGGTGAAAGTATAATATTTATATACAGCAGGAAGATCCATATTCTGACTCACTTTGTCGAAAACTTCTTTATATACATCACTCTCAATATTAATTCTGTTCACATTAATCGATTTTAAAGAATTGCCCGTTCCATTTGTATTTATTGTTTCATTATTTGAAACAACCCTTGGTACATCACCTCCATGCAGCGCATCGATGTTGTTCGTCCCCAACAGTTCGAACATTTTATTATACGAATTGATTTCCGCATCAATACCTGGAAATACAACTAAACTTCCGCCTTTTCTAACAAATTTATTCAGATCTTCTCCAAGTCCTGTCGAAAT
>JAHEYM010000150.1 GCA_023251595.1 Bacteroidota bacterium | reverse complement strand
AGTTGAGAACCGATACCTTCAAGTTGACCTGACATCATAATATCATAATTTGCTTTTTCGCGTGGGGCAAAAAATTCCGAGTGCGGATCAAATACATTCACGACAGAATTTAAGAAAGAAGAGAGTCTTTCATTTCTGGTCTGTTTAGACAAACGTTTAAACCAGTCTTCTGTATTCTTCTCAATTTTCTTTTGAGCGTCTGCTTGTAATTCAGGCATCGTTTTTATTTTAACCGATGTATCTTTTTCAGTGATTGCTTTTTCCTGCTGATCTAACAACTCTGAATATTTTGCAAGTACCTGATACTTGAGTGTGAGTCTCCATGCCTCTTTCATATCCGCTTCTGTAGCAGGATTACTGTATTTCTTTGAGTCAAGTTCTATTGATTCATCTTTTGTAAAATCAAAAGTACCGGAAAGAATTTCTTCACAGGTTTTTTGATTTTCCAATATGCGGGTATTGTAAATCACCAAACACGAATCGAAAAATTCCATTGATCCTGCTTTCAATTCATCATCAATTAATGAACGATAAGGTTTCAGATTTTTCAGATCTGATTGAAGAAAGAGACGCTTGTTATAATCAAGACGTTTCAAAAAAACATCGAACACATGATTTGAAAAATCATCGTTGATATCTGCCGGACGAAAATGTTCCTGTCCGATTCCGCGTAACAATACTTCTATCAATACCTGATCTTTAGATTCCTTTCGCACCTTCGCATAGCATGCGAAGAAAAAGAAAATCAAAAAGAGACCGGTGGCTGAGATGACCAGCCAGCTTGTGTTTCTACGACTTTGTACTTTGTTTGAAGAATTCATTTGTCTTGATATTATGAATGACGAATTATCAATTATGATTTATAAATTATAATTTTTTGAAGGGTGAATGAGAGAATCTATGTGAATGACAACGCAAAGATAATAAAAAGAAAATGTGAAATCATTAACATGACACGAATTGTGTTTCAGGAACGCCTCAAAACATTTTATTTGCATCTCAAAACAATAATATTTTATCTGCTCCTGTTCATCAACATCATTTCTATTTTCAATATCAAATAAATAAAATTCATTTTTTCCACAGCCCGCAAGGATTTCAGAAGATGTGTACATAAAAAAACAAATGCAAAGTTATTAACACAGCTATGTGTAAAACTCCTACTGTTCGAATTCGTCAATAACAAAAGACGCTATACATTTGTATCATAATTCACTTAAACCAAAAAAAAATGCCAAAAGCAAAAGCGAAAGCAAAGCCTGCAGCAAAAAAGGCAGCCCCTAAAAAAGCGGCTAAGCCAGCAGCAAAGAAAAAAGCTGCTAAACCTGCAAAGAAAGTTGCAAAGAAAGTTACTAAGAAAAAGTAATTCTCTCCTAACTTCGAAAAGTCCCCCTACCAATGGTCGGGGGCTTTTTGTTTTTATACCCTTTTCAAAACAGAATCACTGATGTGATTTTTATTTTTATAATTTTGCATCCGTGGAAACTCTGAGACTTGTTAATAAACGTGCTGCTTTTGAATATCATTTTCTGGATAAGTACAGTGCCGGAATATCGCTGACAGGTACTGAAGTAAAATCAATCCGTGATTCAAAGGTTAGTCTTGCTGAGGCATTTTGTGTTTTTATTCAATCAGAACTATTTATTAAAAATATGAACATCGCAGAGTATTCGCATGGCAATATTTATAATCATGATCCGAAGCGATTGCGAAAATTACTTCTCCGGAAAAAGGAGTTGGCAAAACTCTTCTCCAAATCGAAAGAAAAAGGACTTACGATAATTCCAACTGAACTATATATAAATGAAAGAGGATTTGTTAAAATCGATATCGTTCTCGCGAAAGGAAAAAAACTATACGACAAAAGAGAAAGCATAAAACAAAAAGATGAAGCGAGGAGGAGACGCACAGAAGAGTGATGAGTGATGAGTTATGAGTGATGAGTGATGAGTGATGAGTGATGAGTGATGAGTGATGAGTGATGAGTGATGAGTGATGAGTGATGAGTGATGAGTAAATTTTTCTATTCAAAAAAGATTATCTAATTTCGCTGAAATGTTTTTCTAAAAATGCTTTTCAGCCTTTAATTAAGTAATTCATTTTCATTAATCTTTCTTTATACTATTATTTTTTCTAACCATTTAAAAATCAAATCCAATGTCTGAAAAAAAATCAATCTTAAAAGACAAATCATTTGCGTTTGCACTCAGATGCATAAGGCTTTACAGGTATTTGTCTGAAACTAAAAACGAGTATGTCCTCAGTCGACAATTAGTACGTTCCGGGACTTCTGTTGGTGCAAATGTTCGTGAGTCGAGAAACGCTGAAAGCACGGCTGACTTTGCGCACAAATTGGGAATTGCGCAAAAAGAATGTGATGAAACTATTTACTGGTTGGAGTTACTTGAACAATCCGAATACATCAAAAAGGCCGAGTTCATATCCATGAATGAAGACGCAGAAGAACTCCTTAAAATGTTACGAAGTTCGATCCTAACTTCAAAACAAAAAATGAAAAAGCTATGAATTAGATATGAACTATGAGTTATGAGTGATGAGTTCTGTTAAGTTAGATAGTTGCAAAATAACAATATTTTTATGCCCCGGCTCCCACAGCTCATAACTCATAACTCATAACTCATCACTCATCACTCATAACTCATAACTATTAAAAATAGAACGACAACATAATAGAACCATACGCATTATCCACATCGAGTCCCCATGAGGAGCTGCCACCATTGTGTGTCGTTATTGCTTTTATAGTGCTGGAAGAACTATCCCAGGTATCCCAACTGGTTGTACCCTGACCTGTGCTCGACATTCCGAATCCCCAACCGTACTCAGCACCGATAGACATTTTGGGTGCGAAGAAATACTCGATACCTACGAACCCACGGATACCGATCTCGACTGTGGAACCCATTGTCACTTCTGTCGGTCGGGCAGCTACAGGATTTGTTGAAGTAATAGCATTTCCGTACGTCATTGTTGTACCGCTGCTACCTAATCCGAAGCATGCCTCTGCACCATAATTGCCTCTCACCCTACCCTTTCCTCTCGATTTTTCAATTCCAAAACCAAGTGCGATGTTAGTCCAGGAGGTCTTTGCTGCGTCTGTAACCTGGTTTGTGGAATCAGGAGTTGCCTGACTGAGATTATCAACCAGGGTATTCACCGTACTCGAGCCCATGCCGATGCGTAGTTTGCCAAGCCAGGAGACATTGTTTTCCCGCACCCATTTCCCGACAAGCATCATCGGATGATTTGCGGGAAAATTGGCACTCACCGTATTTCCGCTATCATTATTAAACATATTGCCGAAATACTTCAGTACCGGAACTGCATCGAAGCCGATACTCCAGTCGCCTGATTCAGGGAGAACAGGCATTCCATTTTTTGAGGTAATTTCTTGTGCCTGAGCGAAGCCAACAGCGATCGCGAATGCACACACCAGGATTTTTTTCTTCATAGTTTTTTTATCAGTTAAAGATTAGTTTGTGAAAGGTAAAGTTAGATATACGAAAGTCTGAATATCGGGCACCTGATAGAACAGTTCTAACAGGAAATTGTTCATAATTAATACGAATGTGCGAAAAACGTTTTGTGTATCAGATTATTGTTAAATTTGCCCATCAAATTTTCAACCCTCACACAATAACTATCATCTTTACTAACCCTATTACTAACTTAAACTTCTTAGCCATGAGAAAAAAAATTACAATTTTCTTGTTTCTGGGCTTGGTTTTCTTCGGAAAACTATGGGCGCAGGACAAAGAGGTTACCGGTTGTCTCGAAGGAGCCGATGGGACCAGATTACCAGGCGTCACTGTCATAGTGAAAGGAACCTTTATCGGAACAATCACCGATGGTTCCGGATGTTTTAAACTGACTGTCCCGGCAAAATTCAGCACGATCTCTTTCAGTATGATCGGGATGAAAACGAAGGACGTGGAAGTTACTTCGTCTACTACTTTGAGTCCCCCAAACACTGTATTGGAACAGGATTTAATGAAACTGAATGAAGTTGTAGTCACCGCTCTTGGAATTTCAAAAGAGAAAAAACAGCTTGGTTATTCGGTTCAGGATGTTCGTGGAGAGGAGCTTGTTAAATCGGGAGAACCAAACCTGGTTGAAGCACTTTCCGGTAAAGTTGCCGGTATTCAGGTAACAAGTAGCTCGGGTACACCGGGTGCTTCTGCTTACATGTTACTCCGGGGCTCGCACTCTTTGAGCAGTGATAATCAACCCATCATTGTTATCGATGGGATTCCGATCGATAACGGAGAAAGTGTTTCCGGAAATCCTGACGAGGGACTGAACAATCTTGTGCTCGCCGGGGTAATTAACTCTAATCGCGGAATTGATATTGATCCTGATGACGTAGAATCTGTAACTGTACTGAAAGGTCCTGCTGCGGCAGCTCTCTATGGTCTTCGTGCCGCAAACGGAGCCATCCTTGTAACATCAAAAAAAGGACATACCGCAGTAGGAAAATCACTGAACGTCGGTTTCAACAGTACATTAAGTTTTGATATGGTGAATAAACTTCCGGAGATGCAAATGAAATATGCGCAAGGCTCTAACGGCGTTTATCATGGACCGGAAACGCTCGATCGTAATAGCTGGGGACCTGCAATCGCCGATCTAAAATGGAATGGTGCAACCGATTATCCTTTCGACAAACATGGTCAGATTGTTTCAGCATCTGATCCAAATGGAGTGACACCGGTTACTCCTTATGACAACATGGGTACTTTTTTCAAAACCGGTGTAACGACTAATAATAATCTGAATCTGAGCGGTGGAAATGGAATTACAAATTATTATTTCTCAGCTTCGCATCTGAACCAAACAGGTGTCATTCCAACGAGCGATTTTCAACGGACATCTGTAAGGATTGCGGGTGAAACTTCACTCTCTGCAAAATTCAAAGCTTCAGGCTCGATAAACTATATTCATTCAGGCGGACACAGAGTTCAGCAAGGTTCCAATCTCGCCGGTATTATGTTAGGTCTGACACGGACTGCTCCAACATTTGATAACACGAATGGGGTAAGCGATCCTGTGAATGATTCAACAGCTTATCAATTACCTGATGGAACGCCACGTGCATATCGTCCGGGAGTTTATGATAATCCATACTGGACCATCAACAAAAATCCATTTAAAGATGATGTAAACCGTATGATTGGAAATGTTAGTTTCTCCTATACTCCTTACAGTTGGTTAAGCATTATCTGGAGATTAGGTAATGATTTCTATACTGATCGTAGAAAAGCAGCTCTTGATATTTACTCCGGTGGAGGTGCAGGACAGGTTTTCGAAGATCAACACTTCAGCCGGAATATCAACTCGGATCTGATGGTAACCGCCTCAAAAAAATTCAGTGAAAAACTGAGCGGTTCCATATTACTTGGAAACAATATGTTTTCATCCTATAGTGATCAGCTTTATAGTCAGGGAGATGGTCTTGTCATTCCATCTTTTTACAACCTGATGAATGCTTCAAGTATTATTTCTAAGGAGAGTATCGGTAGAATGAGGACTGCTGCGTGGTATCTCGATGGTCACCTCGACTATATGAGCATGTTGTATCTCGATGTTACAGGAAGAAATGAGTGGGTGACGACACTTCCTGAAAATCAAAATCCATTCTTCTTCCCAAGTACCAGTCTTGGTTTCGTGTTCACAGAAGCTTTTCTGAAGGACAACAAAATATTACCTTACGGAAAACTCAGAGCTTCGTATGCCAAGGTTGGAAATGGTGCTGCTGCTTATTCAGAGTTTACTACTTTCAACAATGCTACGTATGGTGACGGCTGGTCACCCGGAACCTCTTTCCCTTTCAATGGAAATTCAGGTTTCACACGTAGCTCGAGTTTAGGAAGTTCGGATTTAATTCCTGAAATGACTTCTTCCACTGAAATCGGAACGGAACTTAAATTTCTCAAAAACAGATTGGGTCTCGACTTCACTTACTATTCCGAAAAATCTGACGGTGAAATTCTTGCGGTTCCTGTTGCAGCTTCAACCGGATATCGGGAGTTTATTATGAATGCAGGTACCATGACTAATAAAGGTATTGAACTTTCACTTTATGCTACTCCTATTAAATGTAAAGATTTCTCATGGGATATCACGGTAAACTTCTCCAAAAACAAAAATATGGTAACGGCATTGGCACCGGGACTTGAAAGTTTGACACTTGGAGGTTTTGAAACACCTGCCTCAAGAGCGGTTGTTGGTCAACCAAATGGAATTCTTTATGGTGGACGCTGGTTACGCGATACGAACGGTCATGTTGTTATTGATGATGAGGGTACACCCGCAACAAACCCGAATTATGGCTTCCCTGTAGTTGATCCTAAAGAAGGTGTGATTGGCGATCCTAATCCAAAGTGGCTTGCCGGCATTCGCAATACAGTTACATACAAAGGATTCGCTTTATCATTTTTAATTGACATTCGGAAAGGTGGTGATATCTGGAATGGTACAGAAGGCGCACTTGTCTCTATCGGAACAAGCAAAACTACTGAAACCAGAGGTGAAACAAAAGTTTTCGATGGTGTAATGGGTCACCTTGGTTCAGACGGCACAACAGTCGTCACATCAGGTACAACCAACACTACACCTGTAGTTTTAGATGAAAACTGGTATCGCAATGGAAACGGAAGTGGTTTTGGTCCTGTTGCTGAACAATTCATTCAGGATGGCGGCTGGGTTCGTCTTCGTGATCTGTCTTTGGCATACACATTCAACCCTGAATGGTTAAAAAAATGCTGTTTCAAATCCTTGACTCTGGGCGTTTCGGGTAGGAATCTTTGGTTAAAAACCAAATATACAGGTGTCGATCCTGAAACCAACCTCACAGGGACCGGCAGTTTCCGTGCAGAAGGATTTGAGTACTTCAATAATCCGGGAACTAAGAGTATGGCATTCTCTCTCAGATCAACCTTTTAATCAACTATCTAAAAAAGAAAAAAAATGAAAAAAATAAATATAAAATTACTCTGTCTGTTATTGGTCGCTCCGCTGATCATCACAAACTCAGGTTGTAAAAAGTTCATTGATCCTAAGATCAATATTGATCCGAACACGCCACCAGACGCACCAATGAGCACGTTGTTGCCAAGTATCGAAGAAGGACTTGCGTATAGTACAGGTAGTGATCTCGGAAGATTCACCTCTTTATGGATTCAAACTCAGGCGGGACTTGCGAATCAGCATCTCCAGTATGACGGTTACAATATCACAGAAGCGGATGTAAACAACATGTGGTATTTCAACCTCTATGGTGGCACAATGAAGGATCTGGATATTCTGATTAAAAAAGCGGATGCACAGAACTCACCTTATTATGGAGGTATCGGAAGAATTCTAATGGCGTATTCATTGGGAATCTGTACTGATTTATGGGGTGATATTCCATATTCTGAAGCTTTTAGAGGTCAGGAAATTCAAAATCCAAAGTACGATTCTCAGCAAGAGATCTATACTTCGATTCAGACGCTACTCACCCAAGGTATTGCCAACCTAAACGAGACCGGAACATTCCGTTACTATCCGGGCGCTGATGATGCTATCTTTGGAGGTGATAATGCAAGTTGGATAAAAGCAGCCAACAGTCTAAGTGCACGTTATTATCTCCACCTAGGAAAAAAAGACGCTACCAATTACACAAAAGCTCTCACAGCGCTCAGCGCTGCGGGCGGAGTGCTTGGAGCAAATGCGGATGATTTACAATTGACTTTCGGGGCATCTGAAAACAATGGTAATCCATGGTATCTCTTCTATGAAAATCGTTATGGTGATATTGGCATGGGAAGTTATCTTGTAGAGTTGATGAAAGACACGACCGGTACTAAACCCGTAGATCCACGTCTATCTGCCTATTGTGACGCACCTGTTCAGTTCGGTCCTTCAGCCACGCCGATAGACATTCCACGCTCAGCCCCCTGGGGAATTTTAACCGTCGCCGCCGGAGATTCTGTGATTGATTACTTCGGTTCTCCTGCAGGAGATGGATTTTCACCTGTGAGCAATATGGGAACATATTATGCTTCGATTAATTCAATCGTGCCGATGATTTCTTATGTTGAAGTCAAATTTATCGAAGCGGAGGCTTCTTTTAATACCGGCGCAACTGCCGCTGCCGCAACCGCTTATAATGATGCTGTGACGGCTTCTCTCGCCAAATTCAATGCAACCGATGCGGCATATCTCGCAGCTGTAGCAAATGAAACAGGTGCATCTATCACACTCGCTAAGATTATGACTCAGAAATACATCGCAATGTATTCACAGGGTATTGAAGGATTCTGCGATTGGAGGAGAACCAATATTCCTGCATTAACAGCCGCTTCCAACAACATTACATCCGGTGTCATTGCGAGAAGATTCCCTTATCCACAGTCAGAAAGGGTTTCCAACACAAATTTCCCAAAAACAACCCCTGCCGGCGTAACCGACAAAGTTTGGTGGGATCAATAGTCATTTGTTGATTTGGTCATTAAAGAGACGCTGCATGCAGCGTCTCTTTTTTTTTTGTAAGTTTGAATTATATTTCAAGTCGACAAACATGAAAAAGTATATGTTTTTAGCGGTTATTTTCTATCTTTTTTTCAACTCGATTAGCGCACAAACAATATTAACTTTGACGGAAGGGCT
>JAHEYM010000149.1 GCA_023251595.1 Bacteroidota bacterium | reverse complement strand
GATTAGTTCTGTGCTTTTAAAATCAAATGATCTTTTAACTAGATTCAGCACTCTGTAATCTGTTTTATCTGCGCGAGAAAATATTGCGCGCAGATTGCGCAGATTAGTTCTGTGCTTTTAATATCAAATGATCTTTTAACTAGATTCAGCACTCTGTAATCTGTTTTATCTGTGCGAGAAAATATTGCGCGCAGATTTTCACAGGATAATTGTGGAATGATTCTTATAAACCATTCACCTTTCTATGAATACTTTCTGAAATATCAGCAGTATTGAAATTCACAAGAATCCCCAATTTTATTTTTGAAAGGACAAGATAAGTTCCCACAATCTTATGGTGAACTTTAGCTAATAGTTCTATCGATTTCACCTCAATAAGTACTGAGTTATTAACTAGTATATCGATTCTGAAACCAAGATCTAATTTTTGATCTTTATAAATTACATGAACAGGAACTTCAGTTTTGGCCGACAATCCTGCTTTTTCAAGCTCATAGACCAATGCTGCCACGTAAACAGATTCCAGTAGCCCGGGACCAAGTGTATTGTACACTTCGAAAATCGCACCCCGAATAATGTATGATATTTCGTTTTCTGTCATTTTGATATTTTATAGTTTGAATTAGTATTATATTATCTGCTTTATCTGCGCGAGAAAATAATGCGCGCAGATTACGCAGATTACATGTTTGCAGTTTCTATAAGATTAATAAATAACTAATCATTCTGTTTTAGTACCCTGTAATCTGTTTTATCTGCGCGAGAAAATAATGCGCGCAGATTGCGCAGATTACATGTTTGCAGTTTCTATAAGATTAATAAAAAACTAATCGTTCTGTTTTAGTACTCTGCAATCTACTTTATCTGCGCGAGAAAATATTGCACGCTGATTACGCAGATTTCATTTTCGTGAATCATTTATTCAATCCCAAATAATAATCTTTCGTCAGCTCGATATAATCTTTCGTGTAGCTCAGATCATCTTCATGAATAACTAATTCTTCTTCAACCAAATTTCTTTTTTCAAAACCGAATTTCATCAGGACTCTTTTAATCTTTTTGTCTTTCACAGTTTTTACATTCATGATTTTTTGGAGAAACAAACCCGAATTATGTGCAAGTGAACTGAACTGGGTTCCTTCGATAAATGGAAGGATGACATAAAATGAACCATCCTGGTTTAGCATTTTTGTCACTCCTTCAATCAATTCATCGAATGAAAGCCGATGCGTATGAAAAGTAATGTTTCTTGCTTCGATGGCAGAAGCAGAGTTCTCATCAAAATAGGGTGGATTACTTATAATAAGACTATATTTATGGTCACTTGATTGAGAAAAAGCTTGCAATGACGAATGAAAAACATGAATTCTATCCTTCCATATCGATAATTCCGCATTTTGTTTTGCCTGTTTATAGGCATTCTCATCGATATCAATTGCATCGATTTTTGCATTTGTTTTTTGTGCGAGCATGAGGGTCAGAACACCTGTGCCAGTGCCTATGTCGAGCACTGTGGTTGCGTTTGATGCGTCCGCCCATGAACCAAGAAGAACGGCATCTGTTCCTACTTTCATGGCACAGATATCCTGGTTGATAGAAAACTGCCTAAAATGAAATATTGATTCCGGCATACTTATTCAAAGATAAGTATTTTTGAAATAATCAACCTCCCGCTTTTTTCGCTTTAAAACCGTATTTTATTAAAAGATCGAGTACACGATCACGGAAATCGCCCTGAATAAGGATTTCACCATCTTTTACCGTTCCACCTGTACCACAGGCAGCTTTGAGCTTTTTGCCCAGTTCTTGGAGCGTTTTAGGTGTTCCTTCAAATCCTTTGATGATGGTGACTTTTTTTCCTCCTCGGCTTTTTGTTTCAAGCCAGATTCTTAAATCGAGCCGGGATTTAGCAGTATTTTCAGCCTTTTCCTGCGCTACGTGCATCAATGATTTATTGGTGGAATAAACCAAGCTGCCGGTTGTGCTATTGTTTTTTAACTTCATAATATCATCACTTTAAGAGAAGCCGGATTTATTTCCGCCACAATTTTTTCACCTAATATTTTTGCTTCACCATCAATATGTCCGATCAGATCTGTGTTGCCGGAAAGTATCGCGGTGTTTGTTTGATAAATCTTAAAATATCTTGATTTGTCGATATTGTTATTAAATAATCTGAACATGAGGAGTGGCAATTTCCAGATCGGGAATTTTTTCATCACACAAATTTCAATTAATCCGTCTTTAAGATTTGCCCATGGATTAATCGTTGCTTTATTTCCGAATTGTGATGAATTCGCCATGGTGATTAGCCAGGCTTCATGCTGATGAATTTCATTATTCACCTGAATGTTGAACGAATGTGGTTTGTAATGAATTAATTCGCTCAAAGTTACTTTAATATAAGATGAAAATCCGCGTTTGCCGAATGATGCGAATTTATGAGCAACATGCGCATCGAAGCCAATTCCTGCAACGCCAACTGCGGGTTGACCATTAATTTTCATCGTGTCTATTTGGGTGAACTTACCGGTATTCAACAATTGAATAGCTTTTATGGTATTCAATGGAATTTTGAGATGATTTGCCATCCCGTTCCCTGATCCGGCGGGGATGATTCCCAATCCGGTTTCCCGATGTAACAAGCCGCTTCCTGCTTCATTTACAGAGCCGTCACCACCGACGGCGACTACCATAAAAACTCCGGCATCAGCAGCCGTTCTCGAAATCTCTTCAGCATGTCCGGGTCTTTCTGTATATACAATTTCAAATTCATATATTGAAGTGTCGAGATGTGTTTGAATCAGCGGAGGAATTCTTCCCGCCTTAGCCACACCCGAAACGGGATTAATGATAAAGATGACTTTTTTCTTCGACATAAATTATTCTGCGTACATTTTATTATAGATCAACGCATGATTATATTGTTGAATAACAGCTTTCATCCGATTCTCCATTTCTGTTTTCAGTTCAGGCAGTTTTGAAGAAATATTGTTTTTGAATTGCCGGTCTTCATTAATTATATAGAGTCCCAATGTTTTTTCACCATCGAATTGAATGGCGTAATTCCCTGAAAAAAGTTGATATACGCCATTCATATAATTTACCGCAGAATGATTTATATTTTTATTCAATAAACTTCTCCCAAAACCAAAGAAAGGTTTTGAATAACCAACATAATCGAGTACTGTCGGTAAAATGTCAATTTGTTGTGCGGTTGTTGAATCCATCATTTTAAGTTCACTGTTATGACGATAAAATATAATGGGTACTTCATAACGTCCCACCATGGTTTGCGTTTCCGGATTTTCGGTATCGGAAGTATGATCTGCTGTAAGAACAAACAAAGTATTGTCGAACCATGATTTCGTTGAACAGGTATCAAAAAAACTTCGGAGTGCAATATCTGTATAGCGGATTGTTTGATGAATTTGTCCCGGTCCTTTTGGAATAATTTCCCGATATTCGGGTGGAATGGTATAGGGGAAATGTGAAGAAATACTGAATATACTACTGCAAAATGGTTCCTTCATTTTATCCAGATTATTCGCGTAGAATTGGAAAAACGGTTCATCATAGATGCCCCAATGTCCGTCATAATCTTTCGGGTTGGGATATTGATTTCTCCCCACATATTTTTCAAAACCTGCTGCCCGGCAGTATACATCAAATCCCATCGTGCCATTATTTCCACCATGAAAAAACGATGTAGAATAACCTTCTTTTCGCAGCAGACTTGCAATACTGACAAAACGATTTCCGGCGTAGGAAGATGTAATAAACGGGTCGTTCATTAAAGCCGGAATACCTGACAGAACGCCGGGAATTCCTTCAATTGATTTTTTACCGTTTGCATATCCTTTTGTGAAACAGAGCGATTGCCGCATGAGTGAATCAAGAAAAGGTGTATATCCATTATTCTTATTCAGAAATCCACTATATTCTCTCGAAAAACTCTCGAGAATAATAATGACCACATTCACTTTTTCAGACCTTGAAGTATCTGCATATTGCTGAAATGGATTGCACCATTTTAGCACTTCGGATTCAGAGAAATATTTAACCGGTACCAATTCTTTTTTGTTGAAACTTTTGATGAGGGTGAATGTAGTGTTGAGAACCATCGGCGCATTTTGGGGAGCGGAGAATTCTGCTGCCGAAATAATACCTAGTGGTTTTAACTGAAGGCCACCACGCGCACCGATGAGACCAAATCCCGCAACGAGGACAGTTGTTGTTAGAGAAGGAATTAAATAAATTGGTTTTGTTGCAAAAACAATTTCTTTTTTCTCAGTTCGCCGATACAGAAAAACGAGGAGAACAGCCATTGCAATGATCAATAATAGTATATACCAATAAACAGCAATAAATTCAGGACCGACATTTCCAAAATCACTCCCCAATCCGGCCATCGCGAAAACGTCGGTAGTAGCGCGTTTCATATTGAATTTGAAATATACAAGATCCATCATATTAAAAGTGAGAAAAGGAATATTCACCAAATAAAACGTCCAACGTAAAATGTGTTTCCTGATTTTCGAAACACTTCCCCCAACAACAAAAGAGTGGAGAAGGAGAAAGAGTGAGTTCGTGATTATAATAGCAGAAATATCGAATCTTAAACCGGTAATAAAAGCATAAAATACCTGCGAGGTTCCGCTTTCAGAAAAGTATTTGGTATTGAAAAGGAAAAATATAAAACGGGAGAGAGAATAAAGAAAAAGAAGAATTAAAAAACGGGAGAAAAGAAGACGAAAATTTTTCCGGAATTCATGCATGAACGCATTATTTGGAATACGTGTCGTTGATGCACCCATATAAACCATTTGTCTGATTCGACCACTGATATTGAATTACAAGAACTGAGGCATGGGTATTCAATGTTCCTGTTCCCTGAATATCGTATAAATCACCGGTACTTGGAAGATTTCCATTCCATGCAAAACTTATTGCTGAACTGTCGGCACCATTTGAAGGAGACGCCACATCAGCCTGAATATCCAAGCCATTTATTCCACCGAAAGTCTTTATTAAAACTTTTGCCGGATTTCCTGAAACGGTATCGATTCGTGAAGTGAAAATCGGGAGTGCTGTGCTATTACATATTTTTGAATCGACGTAATACATCGTACATATATAATTGGAAGTCCCTCTATATACGATTACGGTTCTGTTTAAATAAGTTGGATTTCCTGTTAAATCGGAAACGCTATATACGAGTTTATAACTACCGGCAATTGTTGTATCGACCGTGCCGGCAACAGCTATATATGTAGTCAGATCACCATCCTTATCATCATTGGCGGTCGCACCGGGGTCGTGGAATGGCAGACCTAATTTTGTGTAAAGAGTGGTACCCCCCTTCAAAGTAATTACAGGAAGTCTACTATCTCGCTTTGAGCAGGCAGTGAGAAGAATTCCTCCTGCAAATATCGCTATAAATAATATCTGCAATAATTTTTTCATCTCTGGAAGAGAAATCGGATTTGATTGAAAAAAGAAAGAGATGCCACGTCGAAACGGGCATCTCTTTCCGGATAATAAGAATTAATTATTGTTTGGTGTAAACATCCGTTTCACAACCACTAAAAGAGATCGTGTTATCAGACCAATTAATTTGAAGAGAGAGAACAGTACCTGTGTTATTGAAGTCACCTGTTCCGGTAATAACGAATGAATCACCGTTGTAAACGCCGCTCCAGTTTAGGGTAACTCTTGAACTGTCAACACCGGAACTTGGAGAAGAAACGATTCCTTCAACTAAATTGAAGCCGGAAACGCCGACGAAATTTGTGAAAATGATTTTCTCGGGAAGTGTTCCTGATGCTGTAATTGCAGAACTGAAGGTTCCGAATTGTGCGCCGGTTCCACAAGTGTCTTCAACTACTGAATAATTGGAATACACATAATTGTCTCGTCCTGTATATACAACGACAGTACGGGTAGCAGTACCTGCATTTCCGGCAGCGTCTGAAACGGAGTAGGTCATCGTGTATGTTCCTACTTTAGCCATGTTTGGCATCCCGCTCATGGTGACTTTTGAAGTGATATCGCCATCTTTGTCATCGCTCGCTGTATAACCAGGGTCTGTGAAAGTGGTGCCGAGGCGAACATTCATACTTGATGCACCTGTCAGTGTAATTGTAGGGGCAACTGTATCGTCTTTTTTGCAACTGGTAAGAATCGCACCTCCAATGAGAATGAGTGTGAGACCTGAAATTAAAAGGTTTCTTTTCATTTTTTTTTGTTTATAAGTTTAGATTAGTGGTAATTGAGGGTCAAAAGTAGTACAAAATCGCCGAATAAAAAAATATTTTTTTATCAACAACGTTAATATATGGTCAAAATAATTACCTTTGTACCCGAGTTTAACCCAAATCAAAAACCAAAAATGAAAAAAGTTCTTTCAATGATTTTATTTGCCGGCATGTTGTCAATGACTGCCTGCGGTCCGAGTGCTGAAGAGAAAGCTGCTCAGGAAAAACAAAAACAAGATTCAATCGCTGCTGCTGATGCCGCTAAAAAAGCTGCGGAAGAAGCTGCCAAACAGGATTCAATCGCAAAAGCAAAACAAAAAGAAGATTCAATCAAAGGCATGAAAGGTGGAAGTAATTCAGGTGGTGGTGTTACTCCCGGTGGTACTACACCTAAAGGCGCTGATCCAAAAGCTCCTGCTACTCCTCCAAAGAATCTGAAAGACGCAATGACCAAACCTAAATAATCAAGATTGATGAGGTTTTGATCTTCAAGATCAGATCATTTCAAATTGATTAACAAATCAGATAACCTGCCCCGATTGATGATCAGGGCGGGTTTTCCTATTTGCAGCTCACTTCGACGGGCTCAGTGACCGTCAGTCGTCGTAGTTATTTTAATATTGGTGGGCTCCGAACAGCCGCATCCCTTCTCACAACTGTCTGCTTTTGCTTTGCGGAATAATTTGAAAGCAAGCCAGGTAATCGCAGCTGCGAAAATCACACCTATAATAACAATCTGCCAATCCATTACCTGTCTTTGTCTGTTCACAAAGATAGGGTAAATAAAAAATTTTTTCAAATCGAAAGGGTTAATTTTAGATAATTTCGTACCCGATAACTGAGACCATATATGCATTTTGACCGGAAAAATCACCCGGATGCGGTTCTGAAGGACTTATACAAAAGTCTGATAAAACCACGCATTATAGAAGAGAAAATGCTCTTGTTGCTGCGTCAGGGCAAGATTTCGAAGTGGTTTTCGGGCATAGGGCAAGAAGCGATTTCTGTCGGCACGGCCAAAGCCCTTAAAAAGGACGAGTACATTCTTCCAATGCATCGTAATCTTGGAGTTTTTACCTCCAGAAACATCCCGATGCACCGTCTTTTCTCTCAGTTTCAGGGCAAAGCCGGTGGATTTACAAAGGGAAGAGATCGCTCTTTCCATTTCGGAACACAGGAATTTCATATCATTGGAATGATCTCACATCTTGGACCCCAGATGGGTGTCGCGGACGGAATTGCGCTTGGGAACCTGATTCAACAGAATGGTAAAGTAACAGCAGTTTTTACAGGCGATGGAGGCAGTAGTGAAGGTGATTTTCATGAATCAGTGAATGTGGCAGCAGTTTGGGATTTGCCGGTTATTTTCATTATCGAAAACAATGGCTATGGTCTGTCAACCCCTTCAAAAGAACAATTTCGTTGCAAACAGTTTATCGATAAATGTATTGGTTATGGTATAGAAGGGATGAAAGTGGATGGCAATAATATTCTCGAAGTGTATGATGCCGTTTTGAATATTTCTCATTCTATCCGCGAGAAACCAAGACCTTTTCTTTTGGAGTGCATGACTTTCAGAATGCGTGGGCATGAAGAAGCATCAGGAACGAAATATATTCCAAAAGAACTTTTTGAGGAATGGGGAAAAAAGGATCCGATTGAAAATTATGAGTCCTATTTATTAAAAGAACGTGTAATAGATCACACATATATAGATACAGCCAGAGCTGCAATTAAGACAGAGCTGGAAGAAGGTTTGTCGATTGCTTTTGCTGAACCTGAAGTTGAATTTAATGAAGAGGCAGAATTGGCAGATATTTATGCGCCATATTCTGTTCCGGTTATTCTACCTTCGAGTGATCATCAGACTGAAAAACGGTTTCTGAATGCGATCACAGACGGGATGCGGCAAGCGATGTTGAAATTTCCAAAAATGGTGATTATGGGTCAGGACATTGCGGAATACGGAGGTGTCTTTAAAGCGACTGAGGGTTTTCTTGAAGAGTTTGGCGCCGAAAGAATTCGTAACACACCAATCTGTGAATCGGCTATTATTGGCGCAGGTTTCGGACTCTCCATCACCGGAATAAAATCGATTGTTGAGATGCAGTTCGCCGATTTTGTGACCTGCGGATTTAATCAGATTGTGAATAATCTCGCAAAAAGTCATTATCGCTGGGGACAAAACGCGGACGTCGTGGTGCGGATGCCTACGGGCGCGGGTGTTGCTGCGGGACCATTTCATTCTCAATCAACTGAAGCCTGGTTTGCACACGTACCTGGTTTGAAAATCGTTTATCCGGCATTTCCGGCAGATGCGAAAGGTCTGCTACTCGCTGCGATTGAAGATCCTAATCCGGTCATGTTTTTCGAACACAAGGCATTATATAGAAGTATTACCGGACTTGTTCCGGAT
>JAHEYM010000505.1 GCA_023251595.1 Bacteroidota bacterium | reverse complement strand
CCATGACGTGAAATAATTTCATCATAATAGGAACGGTCTTCATAAAATTCTCCGGCAACTATCAGCTTCACTCCCCTACTCCTGATTCCTTCATCGCTCATGGCTTCGAGTAAAAGATCGAGCCCTTTGTATTTACGAATAAAACCAAAGAATAATATATACTTTTGCTCCTCCCCATTTTTGGGGAGGTCGGGAGGGGCAATTGGAGAGAGTTCCAGTCTACGCCTCGCTTCTGATTTATCGATCTTTTCACCAAAAATATTATATACCGGATGTGGAGAAAGATGAATGTGTCGATTCGTGGTGAACGTTTTCAAATCCTCTTCAACAGATTTCGACATCACGATAAATGCATCACAGGAATTCACAAAAAATTTTGTGAGTGAATGATCGCCAAATCTTTTCTCGTGTGGAATGGCATTATCAATAATAGCGATGACTTTTATTCCGGTTCCATTTTTCACCCTACGCGCAATCATTCCGAGACAAGGTGCCATGAAAGGAAGCCAATATCTTACGATTATATAATCTGGTTTTGCTTTTCGGATTCTTTGAGCAACGCCAAACCAATTAAACGGATTTATCGAAATAATTTCGGTTGAAATCGGAATTCCTTCCGGTGCTGTTCCTTCATCAAACTGTGTCTTTCCCGGAAATAAAAAAGAAGGATATTGCAACGAAAATGAAATGATTTTTGAATCAATATTTTCCTTAATAAATTCAGCGCATAGTGCTTCGTTGAAATTAGCAATACCGCCACGAAGAGGAAACGCCGGACCGATAATCAGATTTTTCAAAACTCAGATATTGACCGTTTGTTCGACCTGATAGGTATTTCTGTCCTGAGAATTACGTGCGAGCATTTCATCATTGCTGTTAATGCGATATAAAATAATGACTGATCAGTCACATTTCTCACCACCTTATCCTGCAGATTGAAATAAATCTTCTCCCCAACTAACCACAGAGAAACAAGTCCGCCGGCAAGAAATGAAAGTGTGCCAATTAACCCGAATAAATGCATCGGACGTTTTCCGAAACGAGTAACAAAGCTGATTGAAAGCAGATCGAGAAATCCTTTTACGAAACGTTCCATACCAAATTTTGTATGTCCGTATTTTCTCGCGCGATGTTCAACAACCTTTTCTCCAATATTCCGGAAACCTTCCCATTTAGCGATGAGAGGAATATAACGATGCATTTCACCATAAACCTCGATCGACTTCACCACAATATTTTTATATGCTTTTAATCCGCAATTAAAATCGTGCAGATTATTTATACCCGACATTTTTCTTGTAGTCCAGTTAAAGAATTTGCTCGGAATTGTTTTGGCAATCGGATCATGACGTTTTCTTTTCCAACCCGAAACCAGATCGAAATCATCGTGTTTTATCATTTTATATAAATCCGGAATTTCATCGGGACTATCCTGTAAGTCGGCATCCATTGTAATAATTACATCGCCTTGTGCCTGAGCAAAACCAGTATTCAGTGCAGCAGATTTGCCATAATTCCTTCTGAATTTAATGCCTTTCACCCGATTATCTCTCAAACTATTTTCAGCGATCCATTGCCAGGAGCCGTCATTGCTGCCATCGTCGACTAAAATAATTTCATAGCTGAAATCATTTTCTTTCATCACCCTGCTGATCCATTCGACCAATTCAGGCAACGATTCTTTTTCATTATATAAGGGAATGACGACGGAGAGATCCATTTTTTCAATTTACAATTAACAATGAACAATTAACAATTGAAAGTTAGCATTACGTCCATGAAAATAAAAACAAAAATCTATTCCCCTGTTGAGAGGGGTAAGGGGTGTGTAGCGATGTTTCGATTTCAGATAATTCATATTTATTTTCAGATTTTCATTCTTTCATTTTTCATTTTTCGTCAATGCTGAAATTCCAAGGGTGAACACGAATCCAAGGAATGTATAGGCGATGAGACTCATGGCACCAAGCATGTACGGATTATATATAATTTTAAGTGATTCGACAGATTGTTCAATTTCTGCAGGTGTATATGTGGCTTGTGTTTGCAATTTTATTCTTTCCTTCATCAACATAAAACCAACCGTTTCGGGATTAATAAATTGATAATATATAAAGAGAAATAAACCATACGTGGCTGAAGCAAAAACGGATATCAAAGTGCCACAACCCAACGCCTCCTTATATGAGATATTGCCGCCACGATTTTTATTTCGATGCGTAACGGTTCCGTAATAAAGTCCCATGATCATTACACCGAACCCTGCGAACTGAAGAGCTCTGACATCCCCGGTTTTGTCGATCATGAGTGCAAGCATTTGAATCGTGA
>JAHEYM010000007.1 GCA_023251595.1 Bacteroidota bacterium | reverse complement strand
GGCGATTATGGCAACGCCTTCGGTGTTCCTACCGTTGCAGGTGAAATATATTTTGAAGATTGTTATCAGGTCAATCCGCTCGTTAATGCGATGTCGGCAGGAATTGTGGAGGTTGGAAAAACGATTTCCGCAACTTCTTACGGACCCGGAAACCCTGTGTTCATCGTTGGTTCAGCCACCGGTCGCGATGGAATTCATGGCGCTACATTCGCTTCCGAAGATATAAGTGAATCTTCGGCAGAGAAACTTCCTTCAGTTCAAGTGGGCGATCCTTTCACTGAAAAACTTCTACTCGAAGCGACCCTCGAAGTCATCGCAACCGGTGCTGTTGTTGGGATGCAGGATATGGGTGCGGCCGGAATTATTTGTTCCACTTCTGAAATGTCTGCAAAAGGCGAACACGGAATGATTATCCATCTCGATCTCGTTCCGGTGCGGCAACAGGGAATGCACCCGTTCGAACTCTTATTAAGCGAGTCGCAGGAACGTATGTTGGTTGTGGTGAAAAAAGGTCGTGAAAAAGAAGTGCAGGATGTTTTCGATAAATGGGATTTAAATTGCACATGTATAGGTGAAGTTACTGCAGGTGGTCGATTACATTTTTATATGTATGATGAATTGGTTGCTGATGTGCCCGCCGAAACACTCGTTCTTGGCGGTGGCGCACCTGTATATACACGCGAATTTTCTGAACCGGAATATTTTCAAAAAAATAAATCATTTAATATTGATTCAGTTGTTGAACCTTCAGATTTACAAGGGGTCGCACTGATGCTCTCCGGACATGTAAATATTGCTTCCAGAAAATGGGTGACGAATCAATATGATTCGATGGTTGGAACCGTAAATATGAGTACAAATAAATATTCAGACGCTGCGGTTATTAATATTCAGGGAACGGATAAAGCTATTGTTTTAAAAGCAGATTGTAATGGAAGATATGTTTTTGCTGATCCCGAAACCGGCGCTGCCATTGCTGTTTCTGAATGCGCGAGAAATATTGCCTGCACCGGTGCTGTTCCCGTAGCGATTACAAATTGTCTGAATTTTGGAAATCCATATAATACTGAAGTTTATTGGCAGTTTGTAAATTCAATCAAAGGAATGGGCAAAGCTTGTCTGAAATTTAACACACCTGTTACCGGTGGGAACGTCAGTTTTTATAATCAATCTTCTGATGAAGGTCCCGTTTATCCAACACCTGTAATTGGTATGTTGGGAATACTTGAAAATAAAAAACATCATACAACCTACGATTTTAAAAAGGAGGGTGATGTTATTCTTTTGCTTGGAAAATCGGTGAATGATATTTCTTCTTCTCAATATATCGTGAGTAAACACCTTAGAAAAGATTCTCCTGCTCCGTATTTTAATTTGGATGAAGAATTCCAAATGCAACAAACTCTCCATAAACTCATTATTGCTGGTCATATAAATTCTGCTCATGATATCTCCGACGGTGGATTATTCATTTCTTTGCTCGAATCTGCAATGCCGAATAAGTTAGGTTTTTCTGTTGCGAACAATGACAAAATTCGTAACGATGCTTTTCTTTTTGGTGAAGCCCAGGGTCGGGTAGTACTCAGCGTTAATCCCGAAAACGCAGGGGCAATCCTCGCGATTGCCCTGGATGCAAATGTGCCTTGTCAACAAATTGGTGTTGTTTCTTCGGGTGAAGTTTCAGTCAACAATCTATCATGGAAAAATATTAATGAGTTCAGCTATATATATAATTCAGCACTTGGCAATTTGATGAATTCCTGATGCAGAAAGTAAAACTGATTATTTTCAGAATATTTAAATTTATTCTGAATTTTATCTTCTATTCTTTTGTTGCATCGATATTTTTGGTTTTGTTTTATCGGTTTGTCCCTCCACCGATCACCCCGACAATGGTTTTGTGGTCGATAGGTCCGAAACCGGGCGGTAAACCATATAAACTTCAAAAAGATTATGTCAGCATAAATAATATTTCACCCGATGTTGCATTGGCGGTTGTTTCTTCGGAGGATAATTATTTTTTACTTCATCATGGTTTCGATTTTGTTTCCATCAAAGCGGCAAAAGAATATAATAAAACGCACACCGATTCTAAAAAAGGTGCTAGTACAATAAGTCAACAAGTTGCAAAAAATGTTTTTTTATGGCAGGGGAGAAGTTATGTAAGAAAAGCATTCGAGGTGTATTTCACTGTCTTGATCGAAACTTTTTGGCCAAAGAAAAGAATCATGGAATTATATCTGAATGAAATAGAATTCGGTGAAGGGATTTATGGCGTGGAAGCTGCATCTCACGTTTTCTTCAGCCGACCTGCAAAATCCATCACACGCGAACAAGCTGCACTTTTGGCTGCAGTAATTCCGGCTCCGCATCACTGGTCGCCGGTTAATCCGAACGGTACTGTAATCATGAGACAGCAATCGATTTTATGGAATATGAATAATATTGTGAAAATAGATTACGATCATCCCCCGGTCATTCCGCCCGAAATGTTGGAACCGGTTCTCAATCCAAATACAGCCAAATAATTATTGAATACGAAAAAAGCCATTGTCTCGGTAACAAACGATTTGAACAGCGATCAACGTGTTCATAAAGTCTGTCTTTTCCTGCAAAAACACGGCTATGAAGTTTTGTTGGTTGGTCGGATTAAACACGACAGTATTCCCTTGGAGAAAAGATCTTATGCCACAAAAAGATTTTGGTTACCTGCCGAAAAAGGAATGTGGTTTTATATATTTTATCAGATTCGTCTTTTCTTTTTTCTGCTGTTCAACAATGCCGATCTTTTTGTTTCAAATGATCTTGACACCTTACTTCCGAATTATTGGATTTCCCAACTATAAAATATACGACTTGTGTATGACAGTCATGAATATTTTTGCGGAGTTCCCGAACTCATTAATCGACCCGGAGTTCAATCTGTTTGGCATCGTGTAGAAAAATATATTTTCCCGAAATTGAAAACTGTTTATACGGTGAATGATTCAATTGCTGAGATGTATCATCAGGAATATAATGTTGACGTGAAAGTCGTTCGAAATGTTCCGGTTCGAATCGAAGAAGTTCCCAGAGAAACGAGAAAGGATCTTGGACTTCCCGAAAATATTCCGATTATTTTATATCAGGGTGCCGGAATTAATATTGAACGCGGTGTTGAAGAATTGGTCGAATCGATGAAGTATCTCGAAAATGTTTTGTTGCTTATTATAGGTAGCGGTGATGTGATTGAAAAAGTAAAAGAAATTGCTCAGCAGAATGAAATAAAATCGAAGGTAAAATTCATCGGTAAACTTCCTTTTGCAGAACTCCGGAAATATGCTCATATCGCAACCCTCGGCGTAACGATCGATAAAGATCTGAGTCCGAATTACCGGTTGAGTCTCCCAAATAAATTATTCGATTATCTCCACGCAGGACTCCCCATTCTCTCGTCGATATTACCCGAGGTCATGAAAATTATGAATGATTATAAAGTTGGTACATATATAGAAAATCATCATCCCGAACATATTGCAGGACGCATTAAATTCATGTTGTCAGACCCCGAACAACTTTCAACATGGAAAACAAATGCCCTTGAAGCAGCCAAAACATTCAACTGGCAAAATGAGGAAAAGATGCTGGAAAAGATTTATAATATATAAGAATCCCGTCATTGCGAGAGAGCCGATTCTCCCTAAACAATATAATAGCATAACTCCCGGTGACCGAAGCAATCCGTTTGTATATCGGACGGTAAACTCCTATAGATATTTAATATGTAATTATAGAGTGCGTCTTTTCTTGCTCTAAACTCTCCACGATTTATAATTTTAACATATAACAGTTGGTAACGGATCACATATTGACAATGAGTTCGATTGCTAAAAGCCGAGCAAATTATTATATTTGCATCCATCTCTGCTCTGAATAGCAACACTTTGCCTACGTCCAAACTTCACCTCATTTCCTTCGATGTCCCCTTTCCGCCCGATTATGGTGGAGTGATCGACGTATTCTATAAAATAAAGGCGCTTGCTGCGATTGGCGTAAAGATTACGCTTCACTGTTTTGAGTACGGAAGGGCAGAGCAAAAATTTCTGGAGGATTATTGTGAAAAGGTTTTCTACTATCCCAGGAAAACAAATAAATCTTTGTTGCTGAAAGCATCCCCATACATTGTCATTTCCCGAGAGTCGGAAGAATTGCTTCGGCGGGTTGCCGCAGATAATGATCCTGTCGTGATGGAAGGTCTGCATTGTACTTCTTATCTCGATCATCCTTCGTGGAAACATAAATTCCAAATTGTCAGAACGCATAATATCGAACACGATTATTATAAAAATTTGGCGAACGCAGAAGCGCGGCTTTTCAAAAGATTATATTTTCAGAATGAAGCCGTGAAGTTAGAGAAGTATGAAAATGTTTTGAAAAAAGCAGATTTAATTTTAGCAATTTCTGAAAACGACAGATTACATCTCGCTAAGAAATTTAAAAATGTCGAATTGATCTCTGCCTTTCATCCTTTCGAAAAAGTTTCGATGAATCCGGGTATCGGAAATTATGTTTTGTATCATGGTAATTTATCGGTGGGTGAAAATAATCAGGCGGCTTTATTTCTGGTGAAAAATGTTTTTGCAGAATTGAATATTCCCTTTATCATAGCGGGTTCCGGTCCGTCGAAAGAATTAAAAGAGGAAGCACAAAAATATTCACATATTACCATTCGAAGCGATGTGCAAACTGAAGAAATTCAAGTTTTGATACGGAATGCACAGATAAATATTTTGCCTACTTTTCAGGCAACCGGAATTAAACTGAAATTGCTTTCTGCATTATTTTTAGGCAGACATTGTATCGTCAATACACCCATGGTTTCAAACACGGGACTTGAAACTCTTTGCACAATAGCAGATTCCACACATGAAATAAAAACAGCAATTAATTCTTTGATGACCAAAGAAATTTCTGTTGTCGAAGAAATTAAAAAACGGGAAGAAATATTAGACCGCGATTTTTCAAATCGAAGAAATGCAGAAAAACTTAGTCATCTGATACCTTATACTCAGCAGGAGGTAGGTCAGGTACATAAGGAGTTGTGATGTGATGTTCTGTATTGTATTTCGAATCTATCACCACTCCATTTTCACACTTAATAATCCGGGAAGGAAATTTATCAATCAATTGATAATTATGAGTAGCCATCAAAACTGCCCTACCACTGCTGCATATTTCGAAAAGCAAATTCATAATTTCTTCCGATGTTTCGGGATCAAGATTTCCGGTCGGTTCATCGGCAAGAATCAGAATTGGATCGTTTAATAATGCTCTTGCAACTGCAACACGTTGTTGTTCTCCTCCCGAGAGTTGATGAGGCATTTTACCACCTTTGGTTCCGACACCAACCCGATCCAAAACATCTTGTACCCGACCTTGCATTTCAGTTTTCTTTTTCCAACCGGTAGCTTTCAGAACGAATAATAAATTGTCGTTTACAGTGCGGTCAGTAAGCAGTTGAAAATCCTGAAAGACAACTCCGATTTTCCTGCGGAGATATGGAATATCACGATTCTTTATATTTTTTAATTCAAATCCCGCAACATTTCCCCTGCCTTGTGTGGTGGGTAAATCGGCATATAGTGTTTTTAGCAGACTGCTTTTTCCGGTTCCTGTTCTGCCGATCAGATAAACGAATTCTCCTTTGTCGATTTCAATATTGACATTCCCCAAAATGAGATTCTTATTCTGATAAATCTGTGCTCCTTCGAGCAATAAAATATTTTCTTCTGCCATTTTATTTCTTCGTGTCTTCGTGCCTTCGTAGCCAAATTTGACTTTTTGATCAGCCCCTTATATATTTCCTATCGGTATATCTAATTTCTGCATTTTCCCGAAAGAAAGATTTCCGATTATTTCAATGATTTCTTTCTCTTTTTCTCCCAACCCGCATTTTGCAAGTCCCTTTTGCGGACGATCTACCCGAAAGTATGCCAGCAAAGTAAAATTCTCATCTCTTATTTGTACGTAATCCGGTATTTTTGCTTTGCCTTTGATCTTCAATATATATAGTTGTCTCGATCTTATTTCTTCCGTCAAACTCGTCCTCCTTCCAAATTTAGAACGAATAGGTGAGTCCTGCCATGACGTTAAATCTTTGAGAAGGATAACGATACCAACGTTCATATTTTACTGCGCCAAGATTATTCAGGTTCATAAAGAAATGGAGAATTTTTGTGTAGGAATAATCAATTCCAAAATTCACATCTGCATAAGGTTTGAGTTTAGGACCACTTTCAGTTACGAAGATATTTCCAGGGACAAAACCGTTATTAACACTATCAATATCTGCAGTTTGTCTGTTCCCTACTAAAAATATTTCTCCTTTTAAGAAAACCTTTTTCCCAACTTCATATCTCATCGAAAACTGCGATGTAAAATCCGGTTTCTGCCAGGGTTCTAGTTCATTTGACATAATATAGTGATAATAATCTCCCTGTAACTCCAGCCTTAGTTTTTCGGTTTTAATATAAGCTATTTCTAAGTGAATATTGGTAACTGTAGGATTATCATAAATCGTTACATATCTGTACATCCCTGGGATTCTCCAGCTATTTATATAAAACGCTTCACTTTCGATTTCACTATACTTTCCGCGCAAATTGAAGGTGATTTCGTTAGAAAGATTACCGCGGATTCCAAGATGAATGCTCTTCTTATTATTCGTGTTGTAGGATGGTCTTTTCGGATCGGAATAAATGCCTGTTGTGAGATTGGAATTCAAGTACGGATTTTCATCCGACAAAGTTTTGAATGTATTTTTAATTATTTTTCCATCAACGCCGGCATACGCTTTCAAAAAATCGCCCGCAAGTTTCGCAGTGAGTTCGGCAATCGGATAAAAGTGAATCTTTGAACTTAATCCATTTATATTTTCCAATTCTGCCCTTCCACCTACTTCAATTGTAACCGCATCCTGTTTGAATCCAAACATCGGTGTAATTCCGCCGACAAAATTACCCATCGATCCGGCGGTATTATCTAAATTGAGATTTAATTTAATCCATTGCTTGTCACTCAGATTTTTTTGAGCATTTGCATCGAACACAACCGTATTTTCATTCGCTTGAAAACGATCTTCAAAATGCGAATAAGAAAGATTGATATCGTGAGTAATCATGCTCTTGTCAGAGAAATGACTTTTTATTCCCCCACCCAATTTGAAATAATTAAAAGTTTGTTTCGATTGATTTTTCGGAACATCGATACTATCCGGATTATACCCGTAAAAATGAAAATTATTTCTCAAGTAATCCATATTCGCAGAGATAGTTTCTTTGTTGATATATCTTTCACCCCATGCCTTCATCTCATTGTCGCTCCATCCTGCGGGACCAACATTCGGCAATTTTCCACCCGAAGAAAGATGCTTTAGATATGCCCCGGCAGCATATTCTTTTGATCTGGTTGAATTAAGATATAATTCGCCAAGTGGCATATCATAATTTCCATATCCCAACTTCACCAGATAATGATAAAGTTTTGGAACCGTTTCATCTTTTATTTTTACCGATTGAATTGTCGCAACTTCATAAACGGTAGGTAATTTCACCGCATTAACAGAATAATTCATTCTTGGCGGATCTTTTGGCGTCTGCTCTATTTCCGCCTGATTCGATATTTTATAACCATCAGAAAGCGTAGGCTGAAATGGCTTCACTACATTCACCTGTTCCTCACCCATCTTTTTCTTGTCACCTTGTGCAGTGGCGAAAATCGGAATGCAGAAAATAATTATAATGATAAATATTCTTTTCATTTGTTATGACTTTTCAATCAATTTTGATTTCTTCCCTTATCCCCGACCATTCTCACACGGGAGAAGGGAGTCCGACCTCCCTCTCCCTCTGGGAGAGGGACCGAGGGTGAGGCTAGTTTTTCTCGAATAACGTATCTTTTTGCTGTTCCTGAATCTTCTGTTGAATCTTTAAATCCTCTTCCTGTTTTTTCTGCTCGTCTTCCTTTTTCTGAATATCATCCAATTTCTTTTGTGCGATAGATTTTAAATCTTCACCCTTATAATTTTCTATAATGCTTTTCAAAGTATGTTTTGCTTGAAATGCATCGCCCAACATCATGTAATCATCCGCTAAAAGAATAAATCCTTTTGCAATCCAATAATCATAAGTGGGAACCTGATTAATTAAAGCAAAAATAATTTCCTGTGATTTCTTGTAATTATTTTTCTTAAATTGAATTAAACCGAGTGTATATCGCGCTTCTGCACATTTCTCAGACGCGTTAGTCTTCACCACAATTTCGTATTCTCTAATGGCTGCATCTGTGCTATCCATTGCATCCAGACACTTCGCCATCACCAAATGCGATTCTGCAATTTCTTCGGGAGCTGCTTTTTCCGATTTCTTAACCGTATCGGCATTTTGGAGCGCATCTTTATAATTTCCAAGTTTCAAGTTGCAGCGCATTAAACCTAATTGTGCATCAAGCATACGTTCTCTTGTTTCAGCAAGCGACGCTAGACGTTTGTAACAGATAACTGCCGAATCGCAATGTCCTTTTTGGTTGTGAAGATAACCGGCTTTCAATAATGCTTCACGTGTAAATTCTCCGGTCGGCTGAGAAACAACAGCCATATATCCATGTAATGCAGCATCGAATTTATTTGCTTTAAAATCACATTCTGCTTTATAATAATTTGCATTCAACGCAAAATAACCTTCACCAAATTCTTCCAGATAATTAATAAAATCTCCCGTAGCACCATCACAATCACCTTTCATATACCGCATTTCTGCTTCTTCATATAATAAACTATCCTGTGCTGAACGTGATATATTTGCAAAAGGTAATTTCGAAACATACGCGATGAATTCTTTTGCTTTTCCCTGATCTATATATATATTCTTCATCATATCCACTGCTTCGCGTGCCTCAGGTGTAGATGGATAATCTGCAACTAATTGTTTGTATGTCTGTAGTGCTTTCTCAGGGTTTTTATCATTCGTATAAATCAATGCAATACTCAACAGAGATGATTTTACATAATTGCTGTTAGGATAATCGGCGACGATAGATTTGTATGCCTTCATTGCTTTTTCTCCATTACCCGAAACCAGATACGAATTCCCAATCTGATATAAAGCATCGTCGATGTACGGTGATTCCGTATAACGACTGAGAATCTGCGCCATTGTTGCTGTCTTCTCTGCATGTTTACCCTGAATTCCGAGAATCATTCCCTTTTGATATAAAGCGTAGTCAGATGCTCTCGCGTTATTATTTAACGCTTCACCATAATATTCCAATGCCTGATCATATTCTTTCGACATGAAATAGCAATCGCCGATACGGATACAGGCGTCATTGTACCTCATCGAATCCGTTTCTGTTTTTGTTTTTAAATATATTCTGAATGATTTTTGCGCATCAGAGTATGATGCTTTTTTGTAATAACAATATCCGACATTATAGTTAGCAAGGTTTGCTAAATTTGTTTTATGCGCTTCGGTATTTAAACTGAATTCCTTATAAGTTTTAATCGCCACATCATATTCTCCCGATTTATATTGAATTTCACCCATCCAGTATTGTCCCAGGGCAACCAGCTTCGCATTCACCGGATTACTCAGCGACAATCCAAAATAATGCTGCGCGTCTTTCAGAAACCCATCATTATATAATTCAACACCATAGTTAAAAGAAACCTTCTGATAGGCCGTCAGGACTTTTTCACTTTTATTTTTTATTTTTTCGATTGCAGCCAACGCATCTCTGAAATTATTGGTCGACATAAAAATATCAACCAAATAACTATTCGCTTCATCCAGATGTGTTGAATGAGGATACGTTTTGATGAATTGCTGAAATGCGTCGATTGCCAATGGTTGATATGAAATTTCATACGTTAATTTAGCATAATCGTATAATGATTCTTCTTTGATCGTCGGATCAAAATCCATTGCCGACGCCGCCTTGAATGCATTCAGCGCATTCTGTTTTTTATTCTGACGGATAAAACAATCACCCAAAATATAATATGAATGCTGAGCAATTGTGTCTTTTGCATTAGTGGTTTCAGAAAAATATTTGATCGCTTTATCGAGATCATTTATTTTATAACAAGCATATCCAAGTTCATAATAATCAGACGTTTTCAATGCCGGACCGTGCATCTCATAATCAAGCAGCAAGGGTACTGCTTCTGCATATCTGTCATTGCGGTAGTATGCTTCACCCAACATACGACCAATCTCTGTTGCATTTTGCGGCGACTTCCTCAACGCTGCCGAGGCGAAAGAAATCAAAGAATCATCTTTGTTTTTTAAATAATATATCTGTGCAATATAATATGGGACGACGTTGGAAAAAACTTCGTCATTTCGTAATTTCAGAAAAGATCTTACTGCTGTATCGTAACTTTTATTTTGATAAGCAATATGCCCGTAATAATAATTTGCGGCAGAGAAATAAGGCGTGTTAATATCGATCAGATTGATCAGTATTTTTGATGCCTTATCGTATTCTCCGATCCTGAAATAACTATATCCCGTCTTGAAATAATATTCAGGTATATCTTCTTCACTCAGAAAATATATATCCGTTTTTTCAAACCATTCCGAAGCTTTTTTGAAATTTTTTTGTCGATAATAAATTCGTCCGATTTGATAAATTGTAGTTTGCTTACGATTGCTTTCCGGATATTTTTCAATAAATTCCTTAAGCCGGTTTTCTGCATCGGGATGAAAAAGATTCATTGCACACATCCCACCGAAATAAGCCGCGTCACTCTTTTCGTGCCATGATACATTTTCAGTGCGAATCACTTCTTCAAATCGTTCCTGTGCTGCACCATATTTTTCGATCCTGTAAAGATCCATCGCCTCTGTGAAAACTCTTGATCGATCCGTATATACCGCAGTTTTTTGCGCCGATACTGAAATCGAATTAAATAAAATTATACCGGATATGATCGGGTACAACAACAAAAACTTCCTCATTCTATGAACAGGCATATTCACGTAAAGGTATCGACAACAGACTTATGACAATACAGAGAAAGAGCCAAGTTTTTAACCCGACTTTGTTCATAAGGTGCTCAATGCCAAACGCGCTGATTTAATCATTTTGCTGCTTTAAACAGATTTCTTATTTTTGTTGAATAGAAACCTGGTTAAAATATGAACTTTCTGAAATCCCTGTTGTTCTGCTTCTCAATTTCTTTTTTTATGAATCCTATTTTCGCTCAATATGTGAGTGATCTCGATCAGACACCTATCAATATCATGGACGTCTATACCGAAAATTTTACGGACAACACAAAAAAATGGGATTTATTTGATGACAATATTTCAGAATTCGCAATGGAAAACGGAATGCTCTTATTCTGGGGAAAGAAGGACGATGTATCTTCCATCTATGCACCATCACTCGTTATTAATCCTTCTGCTTCCTCTTATCTTTTTGAAGTTAAAACTTCATGGGTTAGTGGAGACGACAGCGCGGGATTCGGTCTCGGTTGGGATGCCGGTGAAAAGTCGAGTCGGTATCAATTTTATATGACAGCCTGTGGGTTTTATGAATTCGAAGTCTGGGAAAATGACTCGACAAATTTTGTACTAACTGAATGGACCCCATCGCCTTTCATTAACCCCAGAGGAACCAACATTCTTCGGGTTCAAAATACAGGAACCTCTATCAAACTTGCAATTAACGGACACATACTCGAATCCGAAACTGAGGGGCTGAAGGAAATGAAATATGTGTTTCTCGGCGCAGATGGTGTACAAAAGGTCGCTTTTGATGATTTTCGGCTTGCAAATTACGAAACAGAAAAATAATGCCCCACCCCTAACCCCTCCGCAAATAGGGAGGGGAAAAGTAGGTTGGGTTAGGGTGGGGTCTCAGACCTGTAACTTTTAGGGTAAGATGATTTTGATCGCCTTCATACCCATCCTATTTTTGACCCATGAAAAGGCAATTGCACAACATTTCTTTAGCAGTTTTGAAATTATTCAATAATAACCTACTTTTACCGCCTCAAAAAAACTGCACTTTAACAATAATTAACACTTCAGGTATGATACGTAATTTTTACCTCTCGGCCCTCCTTCTGCTTCTTGGATCAAGTCTGGCAACAGCTCAGGAAGGCGGTATCAAGGGTACAGTCACCGATGAAAAGACTAAACAAGGGATCCCTTTTGCCAACGTAATTCTGGAAAAAGGAGGAACACTTTCGGGGGGTGCTCAGACCGATTTTGATGGCAATTACGTCATTAAACCGGTTTCTGCAGGTACTTACGATGTTAAAATCAGCTTCGTCGGTTACCAGCCAAAAGAAATTTCAGGTGTAATTGTTTCCGTCGATAAAATGACATTTCTCGATATCGTCCTTTCTTCAACTGTCACCAATTTGAAGGTGTTTGAGAAGATTGACTATAAAGTGCCTATCATTGATAAGGGTAATCCATCCACACAAAGTACAATGACCAGTGAGGATATTCAGGTTGCTCCAACACGCGATATCAACTCTCTCGCATCCACAACAGCGGGTATTTATCAGGCAGATGAAGGAAGAGAGATCAATATGCGTGGTGCCAGAAGTGATGCTACACAATATGTGGTTGATGGTATCAAAGTAAATGGTGCACCGGGAATTGCTTCTTCAGGAATCGATCAGATAACCGTAATTACAGGTGGTTTGCCCGCGAATTATGGTGATGCAACCGGTGGTGTAATCAGTATCACAACCAAAGGTCCTTCGCGTCAGTATTCCGGTGGTCTGGAACTCGTGACCTCCGAACTTTTTGATTCTTACGGTTATAATCTTGCTTCACTCAATTTATCCGGACCACTTATCTCGAAAAAAGAAGTGGGTTCAAAAACAAAAAAACCAATTGCAGGTTTTTTCATCGTTGCGGAGTACGAAGGTGATAAAGATGGCAGTCCTTCGGCAAAGGGCACCTATCAGGTAAAACCAGATGTGTTGGCGGATCTTCAGGCAAATCCTCTTCGTCCGAAAGGTGTTGGTGTTGGTTTCAACGATAATTCGGATTATATCCATCTTGATCAACTTGATCATCTTAAATACAAAGCCAACGCAGCGGGCGCCTCTTTCAGAATGTCAGGAAAATTTGACTTCAAACCCTCAGCAAACACTAATGTAACGCTCGGTGGATCATTCGATCACGGAAGTGCTCACACCTGGCAATATGTCTATTCAGTATATAATGCTGATAATAACCCGCAGGATATCAGTAACAATTACAGAGTGTTCGCGCGCTTCACCCAAAAATTCACAAACGACAGCGCATATAAAGGAGTGATTAAAAATGCTTACTATAGTATTCAGGCAGATTACTCACTCACTAATAGCAAAGATCAGGACGACACACACAAAGACAATCTTTTTAACTACGGCTACATTGGAAAATTCAAGACTTATAAAGGTAAATTCTATAATTATGGAAGTGTTCTCGACTCAGCGTCGGGTCATAACTATACAGGTTGGATTCTTGCTGCACACCCTGACACGCTTGTTACATTCGAACCTTCAGACATCAATCCTGTAGGTACAAACTACACTACTCAATATTATGCACTCTCAGGTGCTGATATTGTGAATAATCAGTTTGAGAATGTTGGTGCGAACGTCGATGCATACCGCACTCTAAGTGATATTCAAAATGGTGGCGGACTTTTAAATGGTGAACGACCGAACAACGTCTTGGGTCTCTGGTATAACACGGGCCGTCAATGGAATGGATATTCTTATTCACAAGCTGAACAGTTTCGTGTTACAGCTTCCGGTTCTGCCGATGTTAAGAATCATGCAATCATCGTCGGATTTGAATACGAACAACGTTCGGAAAGAGGATACAGCGTGGCACCTATCGGACTTTGGTCTCTCATGCGTCAACTTGCCAATAAACATCTTTCGCAGTTAGATCTCGCACATCCACAATTTGTAATGGATGCGAACGGCGTTTTTCAGGATACCATCAACTATAATCTTCAATACTCTGCTGCAGATCAGTCGTTCTTCGATAAAAATTTGCGTAAAACGCTTGGACTTCCGGTTAACGGACTCGATTGGATAGACATTGACTCTTATTCACCCGAAACATTTAAATTGGATATGTTCAGTGCTGACGAATTATTGAATAACGGTGGAAGTTATGTGTCCTATTATGGATATGATTATCTCGGCAAAAAATTGACCCATCGCCCGAGTTTCTCCGATTTCTTCACTAAAAAAGATGCGAATGATAATTTCACCCGTGAGATCGGCGCATTCGAACCAATTTATGTTGCAGGTTATATTCAGGATCGTTTCGCTTTCAATGACCTGATTTTCAACGTGGGTATTCGTGTTGATCGCTTCGATGCAAACCAGAAAGTGTTGAAAGATCCTTATCTCCTTTATGCATCACACACAGCAGGTGATGATATGACAAAACAGCTTCTCAATGGTAAATCGCTTCCCGATAACATCGGGTCCGATTACACTGTCTATGTAAACGACCTTCACTCTCCCACAGCAATTGTCGGTTACAGAAGCTTGGATAAATGGTATGATGCTACAGGTCAACCACTCACTGATCCGATGGTACTTGGCAAAGCCACTTCTACCGGAACGATTATTCCTTACGTGGTGAATCCTGATGAAAACATTATGAAACCGAATTTTGTTCCTGATAATAGTTTCAAGGATTATGAACCGCAAACTACCATCATGCCACGTATCGCTTTCTCCTTCCCGATTTCAGACGAAGCATTATTCTTTGCACACTACGATGTGCTTACACAACGTCCGCCGAATGCGCTTAGAATGGCTCCGACTCAGTATTTCTATCTGCAAAGTCTTGGAGGTGGTACACTCGACAACCCCGATCTGAAACCACAAAGGACCACTGATTACGAATTAGGTTTCAAACAAAAACTTACACGCAGTTCAGCGGTCACTATCTCTGCTTTTTATCGTGAATTAAGAGACATGATTCAGGTTATTCAACTCACAGGTGCATATCCTGTAACCTATAATTCCTTTGGCAACATCGATTTCGGAACAACCAAAGGTCTTACAGTGGCTTACGATCTCAGACGTACAAACAATGTTCGTCTGACCGCGAACTACTCACTTCAGTTTGCTGATGGTACAGGCTCAGGTGCTACTTCAGGTTTCAATATCGTGAACTCAGGTCAGCCGAACTTGAGGACCCCAATTCCTCTGGATTTCGATCAGCGTCATACGCTCACTGCCTCCGTTGACTATCGTTACGGTTCAGGTCAGGGTGAAGATGTATATACCGGACCAATTCTTTTCGGGAAGAAAATTTTCTCGGCAACAGGCCTGAATCTTCTTTTCCGTGCAGGATCAGGAGTTCCCTATACCCGTCAGCTTAATATCACGAAAGCCGGAGCAATCGACGAGAATCAGAAGTTTTTACTTGCAGGTTCTATTAACGGCTCACGCCTCCCTTGGCAGTTCCGTATCGACACCAAAATTGATAAAGACATCAATCTTAAATTCGGAAAGAAAGCCGGTGAAGACAAAAAATACGCTTACCTGAATGTCTATATTATGGTGCAGAATTTACTCAATGCCGAGAATATTCTTTCTGTTTATCATGCGACGGGAAATCCAAACGATGATGGTTATCTTTCTGCAGCGGAATTTCAGGCGGACATAGCTAAACAGGTTGATCCACAGGCATATCGTGATTTGTATTCAGTAAAAATTGACAGTCCCGGTAATTATAGCCTTCCGCGTCGTGTGAGATTAGGTTTATCTCTAAACTTCTAAGAACAAATTTCAAAAAGAAATAAATTCATAATATGAAAATCCAGATACTAACAGGCAGTTTCTTGCTGATCGCGCTGGCAGTTTTTCAAACGGCAAGCGCCGAAGAAAACCACGGCTATCATCTAAGAATGGGAAGTACCGCCTCAAATCTTGCTGCAGGATGCACACCGGCAACCGCTCAGGTTGATCTCGATATCAATAACGTCAGAGGTCGTATAATGAACGGTGGTGATATGTGGTGGGATCTTAACAATAATGCAAAGTATGAGATCCCTAAGGGTTCGGCTAAAATGTCTCTCTTCGCCGGAGCATTATGGATTGGTGGTGTGGACGCGGGTGGTCAGCTAAAAGTTGCTGCTATGACCTATCGCCAGAATGGTAACGATTTTTGGCCCGGACCAATCAACGGAACGACTGTCTCAGTTGATCCTGCTGAGTGTACCCATTATGACAAGATATGGAAAATCACCAGAAAAGAAGTGGAAGATTACGTGAACGGGAACTCGCAGGTGGCACCTGTCAATATGACTACATGGCCCGGTAATGGAAATGCTGCCTATGGTGAAGAACATGATCTCGCCCCTTACTTCGATAAAAATGGTGACGGTGTCTACAATTACGCAGATGGAGATTATCCAAACTATAATCTATTGGGTTTGCCCATAAATCCACAACCCGGACAATGTGCTACCTGTACCGGCTATCTGTTCGGTGATGAAACACTTTGGTGGGTATTTAATGATGTGGGGAATATTCACCTTGAAACGGGTGCTCAACCCATCGGGCTTGAGATTCAGGCTCAGGGATTTGGATTCTCAACCAACGATGAGATTAACAACATGACCTTTTATCAATACAAAATTATTAACCGTTCCACCTATTCATTGAACGAAACATATTTTGGTCAATGGGTCGACCCGGATCTCGGGAACGCCACCGATGACTATGTTGGCTGTGATGTTGCACGTGGATTGGGATACTGCTATAATGGTGATGCGGACGATGAAGGGGCTAACGGTTATGGAACAAATCCTCCGGCTGTTGGTGTCGATTTCTTTCAGGGTCCGATTGCCGATGCCAATGATGGAGTTGACAATAACAAGAACTGTACTGTTGATGAAACCTGTGAACAGATCATTATGTCGAAGTTTTTGTACTATAATAACGACTTCTCAATAACCGGAAATCCGCAAACTGCAAATCATTATTACAATTTTCTTAAAGGGTACTGGAAAGATGGAACTCCCTTTACTTACGGAGCAAATGGTTACGGTGGTGCAACACAATGTAGCTATATGTTTCCGGGCGATTCCGATCCTTATGGCTGGGGCTTAGGGGGAAATTGTTCAAATCCGGTACCTGTACCCTTTGCATGGACAGAGGCACAAAGCGGAAATACACCCGGAGACCGAAGGTTTTTACAATCAGCAGGTAAATTCACACTTCAACCCGGTGCTGTGAACTATGTCACGACGGGCGTGGTTTGGGCACGCGCTTCTTCAGGCGGACCACAGGCGTCGATAGAACTGATGAAAAAAGCTGATGATAAAGCACAAGCATTGTTCGATAATTGCTTTAAAGTGTTAAATGGTCCTGATGCCCCTGATATGGCTATCAGAGAAATGGATAAAGAGCTGGTCCTTTCTTTAAGCAACTCTCAAACTTCAAATAATGCAAACGAAGGTTATACAGAACTCGACCCGCTGATCATCTGCGATGGTTAGAACCCAAATTGTGACAGGAATTATCATTTTCAAGGTCATCAAATCTTCCAGTTGAAAGATGCTACGGTAACAATTTCCGATATTCACAACCCCGATAAAGCTCGTTTAGTTGCAGAATGCGATATCAAAGACGGTGTTACCCAAATGGTCAACTATTATTTTGATGCCTCCCTTGGTGCCAATGTTCCTGTTGAAGAGGTGAATGGTACAGATGCAGGAATCATACATACCTTCAGAATTGTGCAGGATCAATTTGCCACCGGAAATTCAACACTGATAAATCACAAACAATATTTCTTTACTGCTATTTCTTATGGGTATAATAATTTCAAAACCTATAATCCGAGTGACCCCAATGCACTCGATGGGCAGAAACGCCCGTATTTCGCAGGTCGTAGAAATGTGAAAAATTATGTGGCTGTGCCTCACATTCCTTCACCCGAAAACGGCGGACAGGCCTTAGGTTCTTCGTATGGAAATGGTCCAAAGATGAAGAGAGTTGAAGGACAGGGAAATGGTAGTGTAATTCTTGATTTTACACAACAAACCATCAACGATATATTGTCAAGTGCATCCTATCAATCGCTCACTCCGGTTTATGAAAATGCACATGGTCCCGCAAGAATTAAAGTTTATGATCCTGTAAAAGTTCCTTCGGCAAACTTCAAACTTATCATCAAACAAGATACACTTGCTCCCATAAGTCAGACGAGTATTGTTCCTACTTCCCGTTGGACATTAATCAACATGGATAATCAGGAAACTGTAAATTCCGAGCAGACCATCGCTATTGGTAACGAGCAATTGATCCCGAAATGGGGAATGTCGTTGGCGATAGTTCAACCTAAAAATCCGGGCGCTGATGCAACGAATAACGACAACGCATTTCTTGATGGCACGATGACCTTTACCGATCCTACGAAAGCATGGCTTAGTGGTGCCCCTGATCAGGATGGCGAAGGTAATTTCCTGAACTGGATTCACTCAGGAACTTTCACCGTTCAGGCGGGTGGTAACTCTGCTGATAATGATGTGATCGGTCTCGATCCGAATCAGAATTATGAAAAGGTTCTCGGTGGAACCTGGGCTCCATATAAACTCACAAGTACTGATGTTCAGACAGCCGGTGCGTTCTTCCCCAATACCTACGGTCCCAGAATTAACAATTCAGGTGTCATGGCTCAATTAAAACTTGATTCAATTGCAAGTGTTGACGTTGTGTTTACCGATGACAAGTCAAAATGGACAAGGTGTGTTGTGGTAGAAACGAGCGCAGATCGTTTATTGGCCGAAGGTTCAGCATACAGGTTCTGGAAACGTGTTCATCAATCTGTAGATCAGTATGGAGCTCCTTCGGGAGCTGCAACCGGAGTGGGTTCAGGTCTTGGATGGTTCCCGGGCTATGCCCTCAATCTCGAAACGGGAGAAAGATTGAATATCATTTTCGGTGAGAACTCATGGCTTACAGCACAGAACGGAAGAGATATGCTTTGGAATCCGACTGCAGACTATATCACACCAAACTATACGCAAATTCTTCTCGGTGGTATGCATTACGTATATATCATGAACCGGAAATACGATCAGGGTGCCTACTACGATCAGTGTCTGAGCGCAGCAGCAGCAAATCCTGCAACAGATTCAACTATCAACATCAGAAACGTTTGGAAGGAAGCGATGTGGTGTACAATACCGATCCTGGTGCCGAACCAAAAACTTTTGGCAACCGATGTGAAGATTCGTTTGCGTGTTGCTAAAGCATACAAGAAATATGACTGGTCTGCAGCACCATTCGAAAATCGTGGTTTCCCGGTTTATACTTTCAATACTGCAGATTTGCATAATGATATCAATAACACTACAGTGGCGAAGAATGCGATGGATCTTATAAATATTGTTCCCAACCCATATTATGCTTTCTCTACGTACGAGAAAAATCAATTAGATTCGAGAGTGAAGATCACGAATCTCCCGTCGAAATGCACAGTTTCTATATATACACTTAATGGAAATCTTGTTCGACGATACAAACGCGATGTCACGAATATAGATACCTCTATTGGCGTGGAAGCAGAAAACACACCCGAAGAAACTTCTATCGATTGGGATACTAAAAATCAATACGGAATCCCTGTTGCCAGCGGTATGTACATCATCCACGTCAAGAGTGATGCCGGCGAAAAAATTCTTAAATGGTTCGGCGTAATGCGTCCTCTCAGTCTCGATTCATTCTAATTATCATCTCATCAACCTATAAACTCATCAACTTATGAAAATACTTCTAAAACCTTTCATCATCACACTAATACTCACAGCCTCGATGGTAATGATATTACCGACATCCGGCAGAGCCGGAAACCCGCAAAGGATCGGGCAGGCAGGTGCGGCTGAATTGCTGATCAATCCCTGGGCAAGATGTTCCGGTTGGGGCGGTGCAAACTCGGCATCGATTCATGGTCTTGAAGCCATGTATCTGAATGTTGCAGGAATTGCCTTCACCCAAAAAACCGAGCTCATATTCTGTAGAACGAGTTGGTTGAAAGGCACTGATATCAATATTAACAGCTTCGGTTTCACCCAGAAAGTGGGTGAATCAGGTGTTTTCGGACTCGGTATGATGTCGATGGACATGGGTGATATTCAAATCACAACCACCGATCTTCCTGAAGGTGGAATCGGCACGTACTCTCCCTCATTCATGAATCTCGGCTTGTCTTACGCCAAGGTGTTTTCAAACAGTATTTATGGTGGAATCACGATGAAATTGATATCGGAGTCTATCTCGGATGTAAGCGCAATGGGTGCAACCTTCGATGCAGGGATTCAGTACGTCACAGGTATCGGTAAAGATAAAGCCGGCAAGAAAAAAACGGACAATCTGAAATTCGGTATTTCTCTGAAGAACGTTGGTCCGCCAATGAAATTTACCGGAGATGGTTTGTCTTTCAGGGCAACCGTTCCTGCAACAGGAAATATTCTCACAGTAGAACAACGTTCGGACAAATTTGAACTTCCTTCTCTTGTGAATATCGGCGGAACTTATGAGATGAAAGTGAGAGAGAATCATCATATTAACGTTGCCGGTAATTTCTGCTCGAACTCTTTCAGCAAAGATCAGTACAGCATCGGTCTCGAGTATGGCTACAAAACATATTTCATGTTACGTGGCGGCTTCACCTACGAGCAGGATATTCTGGACGCCAATCTGCGCACCACTGCACTCACCGGACCTTCCGCAGGCTTCACGGTAGAAATTCCGATCGGAAAGGGAAAATCATTTGGTCTCGATTATTCATATCGCGCCACCAATCCATTCCAGGGTTGTCACAGTATGGGTGCCCGCATAAACCTATAAGTAAGGGCGATTCATGAATCGCCCTTACCAAATCCGAATAACAAAAGATCCCGGGATTCGTTCCGGGGTCTTTTTGTTTTATAATTACGTAACTTTGTTAAACATACTTCGACAAGCTCAGTAACCCACTTCCATAATCTCAGTAACAATAAACCATGTCAGATATATCCTATTACACTGCCGACGGACTTAAAAAGCTACAAGACGAGTTGGCTCACTTGAAAATGCACGAGCGCCCAAGCATCTCGCGTCAGATCGCTGAGGCAAGAGAGAAAGGCGATTTATCCGAGAATGCAGAATATGATGCTGCAAAAGATGCACAAGGTATGCTCGAAATGAAAATTGTTCGTCTCGAAGATGTGATTCGCAATGCAAGACTGGTTGATGAGTCGAAATTAGATGCCGGTAAAATCCTCATTTTATCGACTGCGAAATTGAGAAACAAAACAACAGGAGCAGAAATGTCATATACGCTTGTTTCTGAAAAAGAAGCAGACCTCAAAGCAGGAAAAATCTCTATCAGCTCTCCGATTGGAAAAGGTCTTTTAGGAAAAACGATTGGTGAGGTAGCTGAAATTTCAATCCCGTCGGGGAAAATTCAATTAGAGGTTCTGGATATCACGAGATAATTAACAATTAACAATTAACAATTAACAATTAACAATTAACAATGTGGCGGTTTTTTTCTTTGCGCCTTTGTGTCTTCGCAGCTGATTTATTTCTCGACGAAATTGAGTTTTCTGAGACATCGATATGAAAATTTCATTCATCAAATGTCAGGGTTCGGGCAATGATTTTATTTTGGTTGATGAAACCATATATAGATATAACTTTTCAGAAGAACAAAGAAGCGAAATTTCGAAAGCACTCTGTCGCAGATCTGGGAAAATCGGTGCAGATGGAATATTATTTTATATAAAGGATCATCATGCAGATGCACGCATGCGGATATTCAATCCCGATGGCAGCGAAGCGAGCATGTGCGGAAACGGAATACGCTGTATTGCCCGTCACGCGCGGGATATAACGAAAAAGGAATCTATGTATATAGCTGCAAATACATCCCTTTACGAAACGCATCATCAACCCGATTTATTCCCCGGTGTTCATTCCTATAGTGTAAAAATTCACACCGTTTCATTTAATAAAAATGAAGTTCCGGTTAAATGGAATAAAGATATTTTGGTGGATGAATTAATTCCGGAATTATCAGATCGTTTTCGTTTCACGGCAGTGAGCATGGGAAATCCGCATATTGTGGCGATGACGAATGAAGAGAATATGGAAGAATTAATTCGGATTGGTAAAATCGCAAATACGAATATAATATTATTTCCCGAAGGAGTGAATGTGAGTTTTTGCAGAGTCAAAGAACCACACAGTTTGGTTGTTACGACGTATGAACGCGGAGTTGGAATAACGAAATCCTGTGGCACTGCGATGTCGGCATCAGCGATCGTGTCCTGCAAACTTCGGCTTTACCCTTTTGGCGAATTTATCGATGTATATAACAATGGCGGCATGGTGCGCTGCAGACCTTTTGTCGATGACGCCGGAAAATACGAAGTAATATTATTCGGGAATGCCACTTTCGAGTATGAAGCCGAAGTCGAAATTGATTTTTCCAAGCCCAATGAATTTTCATTTAAAATGGTGAAAGAATATGGGGAAGAAAAGGAAATATATTATAGATCGGTTAAGGGTACACGTTTCTAATAAATTTTTCCGTAGGAAAAACTAATTTTGCAGCCCATGAATTTAACCTTATTTTTGAACCATTAACCTTTATAGAAAACTGCATCCCCCGAAATTATTCTGCGTCCGTGAAGGGTGCACGATTTGATGAAAGAACGAATTTGGGAAATCCGTTATAGAGAATAAATAACTATATACATATTATTTCCGAGCTTTTCGCCAACCCTAGGTTGATCTATTTTCTTAACATGTATAATAATATTAAAACTCTGCCGTCCGGTAGCCTTCACAGATCCCTCCTGATCGCACAAAGAGGAGTAATATTATTTAATTCATATAACGCGATCGGAGGGATGACAACATTCGCGCATAAGGGTTTGGAAAAAAAGCATCCGGCAAAATTTACGAAGTAAATTTTGCCGGATGCTTTTTTTCTCTCTGACCCTTCGGTATTGTCATCCCTACAAACGCGTTGTATGATCATTTGTGTTGGTAAAATGGGAATGCGTTTGGAGGGATCCATGAAGGCTACCGGACGGCACACACTCATTTTTCATCCCCCCTCCGAGACAATGAACTGAATTTTATAAGCCAAAAAGTGATCGTGCAACACCCATTCTGTAAACTCAACTCACTGAAATCAATACTTTCAGAGTTTGTTTTCATTAAGCGCTGAAAACAGGAAGAGAATAAATAACTATATACATATTCTTACTGACCTTTTGCCAACTATACATTTTGCCATTTTCCTAACTCGAATAATACTATAAACTTTCTGCCGTCCCTTGCCTGCCGGCAGGCATGGCGGAAGCAGACACAGATCCCTCAAAACGCAATATCATTTTGCCAACACATTAATTATTGCACCGCGTTTTTCAGGATGACCACTACCCCACAAACGTACAGACCGGATCAGTCCAATTCGTCCTGCCGTTAATGAATAATTTCATTTCACGGAACCAATACTTTTTACCTGTTTCCAATCCCGTCATTATAAATCTTGCTTTGGAAGTTTCGGGATAATCTACCCAATCATTTTCATCAGGGGTATTAGCACCTTCATAATACTGCCAGAAATGAAGTGCACCATTTTTAGATTCGGAAGTTAATACTACAGAGCCCGAAAGTTTACCCGGACTTACGGCAAGTTGATAGGGTCTGCGGATGGATGGTTTTGCAACATCGAAACCCGTACTGATAATCATTTCATGATCACCTTTCGATTCGGCAAAAACGTAAGCGGCTAACAAACAGGTGAGCTTATAAAGATTTGCATCTTTTAGATTCCGAAAAGCAGTATCGTGTATTCCACCTTGTAACGTATGTGCTTGTGCAATTTCCAACTCATCGATTGCCAGGATAAATGCCGCGAAGACGGGAATCAGATGAGGGAAATGAGGATTCCCTGTCAGTTTTTCTTTGACGGATCTGCAGAAAATAATCCTTTCCGCAATGGTGAGACGATCCCACCGCATTTTAATTCTATTCATCTGATTTCAATTAACAATTAACAATGAGCAATTAACAATTAACAATGTTCTTTTACCTCTTCAAGACGTTACATGCAACGTCTCTACCGATTTTTTTATGATCATAAACTACAGATGTTTTCATTTTATTATACATGTATGCAAATATTTTCAAAATAATCTGGTTAGCTTCTTATTATGGCATAATTTATATCTGCTGAGCCGACTACTTCCGGCGGATAGAATATTTTGTTCCGTGAGGAACAATCAATTTGGTAGCCCCGGAATTTATTCCGGGGAAAGAAGCCCGCCGATATTGGATCTCGCCCGTGAAGGTTGAAAGATTTATTGACGAATGCGTAAATCGGGAAGACACCGTTCGTTGAACAGACCCCCCAATATCGCAGGCGGAACCGATTCTAAAGTAAAATCAATTCCCAAAGCGACAGGCGGAACCGATTCTAAAGTAAAATCAATTCCCAAAGCGACAGGCGGAACCGATTCTAAAGTAAAATCGGTTCCCAAAGCGACAGGCGCAACCGATTCTAAAGTAAAATCGGTTCCCAAAGCGACAGGCGGAACCGATTCTAAAGTAGAATCAATTCCCAAAGCGACAGGCGGAACCGATTCTAAAGTAAAATCGGTTCCCAAAGCGACAGGCGCAACCGATTCTTCGGAAGAATCAATTCCCCCAGACACAGGTGGAATGGATTCCTACGTAGAATCCTTACCCAATGCGGAGGAATTGGTACCAAGTGCATATATTTCCTTCATGAACTGACCTACCCTTTCGGCGGCAGAAATCGGTTCTTACGCAGTCGGAATCGATCTTACTGCAACCGTAACCGATTCTAACACAAACTCGGTTCCCGATGCGTCGTTGGTAACTGAGTCTAACGCAAACTCGGTTCCCGATGCGTCGGCGGGAACCGACTCTAACACAGACTCAGTTCCCGTTGCGTCGTTGGCAACCGATTCTTACGCAAACTCAGTTCCCGATGCGTCGTCGGGAACCGAGTCTAACGCAAACTCGCTTCCCGTTGCGTCATTGTTAACCGATTCTTACGCAAACTCGCTTCCCGATGCGTCGTCGGGAACCGAGTCCGACGCAAACTCGCTTCCCGATGCGGCGAAATCGGTGGAGAGTGCGTTATCGGCTATTTTTATTGCAAAACCTTCAATTTCTGTATCTTTAGCCCTTGAAAGTGCAGCGAAACTATAGAGTTAAGTCGGAAAGATGCCAAATCAGGACCCCGAACAATTAGCAAGAGATAAGATTGATGAGTTGTTGACTGCCTCCGGGTGGGTTATTCAAGACATTTCTCGAATCAACCTCAATGCTTCATCAGGGGTTGTTGTAAGGTATTATCTAACCCAAGATGGAAAGGAAACTGATTATGTAATGTTTCTCGATGGTAAACCGGTTGGGGTTGTTGAGGCCAAAAGAGCTGAAGAAGGATTTAAATTGCACACTCATGAAGATCAGGTTGAAGGATACGCAGCGGCTCCTCTCAAACATCTTAAAAATGAACCATTACCATTTGTTTATCTCAGCACCGGCGAGGTAACACAGTTTACAGATTTTTCAGACGCAAAACCAAGAGCGAGAGAAGTATTCAGTTTTCACCGACCCGAAACAATCAGAGAATGGGTGAAGAGGGATAAATCGCTCCGAAAAAGATTGTTGGATCTGCCTGCTTTGCAAACAGAAGGATTGCGCGACTGTCAAATAAAAGCAATCAATAAATTAGAAATATCATTTAAAGAAAACCGACCACGTGCCCTCATACAAATGGCAACCGGTTCCGGGAAAACATTTACTGCCATTACCGCAATTTATCGTCTATTAAAATATGCGAAGGCAAAACGGGTTTTGTTTTTAGTTGACACTAAAAATCTCGGCGAACAGGCAGAACAGGAATTTATGTCGTTCGTGCCAAATGATGACAACAGAAAATTTACAGAATTATATAGCGTTCAACGTCTGAAATCGAGTTATATCGCAACCGACAGTCAGGTTTGTATTAGCACCATTCAGCGTTTATATTCTATATTGAAAGGAACAGAACTCGATGAAAGTGCCGAAGAAGAAAATCCGAATGAACGCAAATGGCAACCGAAAGAAATACCTCCGATTGAATACGATGGAAAAATGCCGATCGAGTTTTTCGATTTTATTGTGATTGATGAATGTCACAGAAGCATATATAATCTTTGGAAACAGGTATTGGAATATTACGATGCTTTTGAAATCGGATTAACCGCTACACCGGACAAAAGAACCATTGGTTATTTTAATCAGAATTTAGTAAGTGAATATTCGCACGAAATGGCTGTTGCAGATGGTGTGAATGTGGGTTACGATGTGTTTATTATTGATACAAAAATCACACAACAAGGCGCGACCATCTGGAAAGGAGAATATGTAGAACATCGCGAACGTCTGAGCAGAAAAAAAAGAATGGAGTTGCAGGATGAAGATGAAGCATATTCAAAACAACAATTGGATAAAGATATAGTCAATCCAAATCAAATCAGAACCATCATCAGAAGTTTCAAAGAAAATCTACCGGTTCTCTTCAAGGATCGTTTCGATAAAAACGGAATATTTGAAACGCCAAAAACCTTAGTATTTGCAAAGACCGATAGTCACGCAAATGATATTATTGATATTGTTCGGGAAGAGTTTTCGGAAGAAAATAAATTCTGCAAAAAAATAACCTATAAAACAGACGAAGATCCTAAATCGGTTTTAAATCAATTCAGAAATGAATATTATCCGCGAATTGCCGTCACAGTCGATATGATTGCGACAGGGACTGATGTGAAACCGCTGGAGTGTTTACTTTTTATGCGTGATGTAAAAAGCATCAATTATTTTGAACAAATGAAAGGTCGCGGTACCAGAACGATCGATTTAGAAAGATTGCATCAGGTATCGCCAACTGCCAAACATACAAAAGATCATTTTATTATTGTGGATGCTATTGGTGTAACAAAAAGTTTAAAAACCGACAGCAGACCATTAGAGAAAAAACCAGGTGTTGCATTAGAAGCCTTATTGCAAGCGGTGGCTGTTGGGGCAAGAGATGAAGAATTATTTACTTCTCTTGCAAACAGATTAACCCGATTAGATAAACAAATTACTGAAAAAGAGAAATTGCAGTTTGCAGAAAAAGCAAATGGTAAAAGTGTATCACAGGTCGTAAAGGAGTTATTGAACGCATTTAATCCAGACATACTGGAAGAAATTGAGAGTAAAATAAGAATTCAAAAAGAAGGAGCTTCAACAATAGAAATTGAAAAAACAATAAAATCCGAAACCGAAAAATTACAAAACGAAGCCGCCAGAGTATTTACAGGTGAATTAAATGAATATATAGAAAATGTTCGAAGGGCACATGAACAAAAAATTGATCTCGCAAATCCCGATGAAATAACACATGTCGGTTGGGACAAAGAAAATAAAGAGAGAGCGAATGAAATGATAAAAGGTTTTGAAGAGTGGATGCGTCAGCATATAGATGAATTAACTGCTTTGCAGATTTTTTATAACCAACCTTTTCGAAGAAGAGAACTTACTTACACGATGATAAAAGAGGTGTTGGAAAAACTGCAAAGTGAAAAACCGGCACTTGCGCCTTTAACTATATGGCGATGCCACGAACAATTGGAAAGAGTGACCGGACAACCCAAAAATCAATTGATCGCATTGGTGAGCTTGCTCAGAAATCTAACAGGTGTTGATTCCTCACTCACCGATTTCTCCAAAACAGTTGATGCGAATTTCAAAAAATGGGTTTTTAAAAAACAAGCGGGGGCAACAAAATTTAACGAAGAGCAGATGGAATGGCTAAGAATGATAAAGGAATATATCGCCACTTCATACAATGTAGAGAAAGAGGATTTCGATCTCTCCCCTTTCAATGCACAAGGCGGATTAAGCAAGATGTGGCAGTTGTTTGGAGAGAAGACGGAAGAGATTATTGAAGAATTAAATGTACTTTTGGTCGCATGATGATCGACCCCCATTTAATTTTTCAGATGCCGGAAGAGTATGTAGATTATATGAAATCTGCGAACCCTGAAGGTCAATACTTTGATAGAAAGGAAGTGAGAAATGATACTCCTCATGGAATGGATGATGCTCGCCACAATATTGTTGAGTGTGTTTCTTCCTTTACAAATTCAAGAGGTGGGATAGTGGTAATTGGTATTGATAATTCAGGCCACATTCTGGGTATTGATCACTTGACAGAAAACGAAGTCAATTCTCTAACTCAGGTTGTTTATCAGCAATTAACCAACCATTCAACACAAATCAAAGAATGGGTGTGTGACGGAAAAAGACTTTTACTCGTTTTCATTCCAATTGGTAGGACCGGAGTCTGTAAAAAAAATGGGGCTTCACCAAAAGCTTGGTTGAGAAGTGCTGCGAATAATCTTCCATTGACCCAAGAACAAGAACTTAGACTGCTAAATGAAAGGAATCAATCGTTTGAACAGTTGACTGTAGGTGAATTTACTTTGTCTTCATTAAATAGAGATGTACTTCATATTTTTAAAGGCAGATATCTGGATGAACAAGGTTCAACATTAGCTTATTCAGATGATGAATTTCTGAGAACAATTGGTGCTATCAAAATTGAAAACTCCAAATTGGTTCTGACTAATGCCGGATTAATTTTCTTCGGTAACAACCCAACAGCACAATTGCCGGCAGCGCACATCCGGATCCTGAAATATGAATGTGACTACAAAGATTTTGAAAAAAGAGGAAACCCAGTTTTTGACCATTCTTATGGAGGATGTTTACCTGTATTACTGCAAAAGGTCAGAACTTTTCTGAAAGAAGGAGCCTTTTTTAAAACATATACTTACCGTGATCCTTATGGGAGCGGAATTAAAGATGAATCTGAATTTCCGATTCAAGCGGTAGAAGAAGCAATTGTGAACGCGATTATTCACCGCGATTATTCATTGCCGCTTCCCATAGAATGTACTTTGTTTAAAGATTCGTTTGTGGTGCGTAGTCCGGGCAAATTAATTCAGCTTGCTTTTATTCCGACTGAATTTACTTTAGATAATCAGACCCTGGAGCATTATCCACGCAATCCTTTAATTGTACAGTGGGCAAAGACAATGAAGGATGAAAATAATCAGAAATTTGTAAAAGCTTTAAGCGAGGGTTACAGGACGATTCGTGATCAAATGAAGAAGGCGGGATTGCCACCTCCGCAATATCACACAAATGGTTTTACGACTGTTGCCCTTAGCAATAATTATGTTGAAAGAGAAGCGAGAATTAAAAAGTTGCAGCAACCGACCAGTGATGAATTTACCAACTTGTTCGAGATTGAGCTGAATCATAATATTGCGAATGAACCCGATTTATCCAAAAAATCCGTTCAAACGATATTGTTAAATTTGATTAAAGACAAACTTCGCAATCTTGATTGGTTCATTGATCGAGACAGCAAGTCGAGAATAACTGCGCACCGAAAAGGGCACCATATTCCATTGGATTCTGAATTGGATAAAAGTCTTGGCGTTTTCCCAGCGTATTCGTTTCAAGTGTATAATTTCTTTGGTACTTATTACCTTTCAATTGACTTTGATATCCAGGTTAAGAATTTCTCAACACTGGAATTACTTGCCCGATCAGCGACTCTCAATTTAAAAAACCGAAGAGCTCAGGTAAAAATCGGAGGCACTTGGACGCAGGGAACAATCCAGGAATATACTGAATATTATGCGCAAGTCGAATTACCTGAGTTCGATAAAACGGAAGAAATTCCTCTTTCTCAAATTATTCCTGCTCTCACAAAGTCGGAATTAACTAATCTCGCTAACGGGATTAAAAAGAATTTCAATCTTGATGCGCGGATTAAAGAGTTAAGCTTATCATCGATGGCAAATGCATCAAAAGAAAGGTTTAGCAGAATCAGCCAGACAGCCATATACATGGCTAAAGAAATATTCCCGATTTCATATAATGGCTTTACAGCTTTTATTAAAAGTGTACCTACTGACCTGCATTCTTCGAATGGGGATGCCCCGGATGTATTTACGGTGATTCATTCCC
>JAHEYM010000504.1 GCA_023251595.1 Bacteroidota bacterium | reverse complement strand
AGGCACTTCTTTCACAAACTTTCCCTGATGATCGATAAAGAAACGGTCATCGCCTTTTGCTACGACTGCGAGTCCGTCGTGGAAGATGACTGCATCATCGTATTCAGGATTAATTATATATATTCCTTTTTCGTTGATAAAACCCCATTTATCTTCTTTCACTGCCGCGACTCCTTCAGCGAAATTTTGGGCATTATTATATTTTAATGGAATAATTTCATTCCCGTTCACGTCAATATATCCGAATTTTTTATCCCGACTCACTCGTGCTAATCCGCTGATAAAGTCTTCGGCCGATTCATATTTTAATTCTATGACGATTTTGCCTTCTTTGTTGATATAGCCATATTTACCGGCTTTGCCAACTTTGGCTAATCCACTACAGAAAATAGAGGCGTCGTCATATTCGAATGGTATAGCTACTTCACCTTTCTCATTTAGAAATCCACGTTTCCTTCCATCCACCACCAAGGCAAAACCTTCTACATAATCGCTTCCACCGACATATTTGGCGGGAACCATGATATCTCCGGTTTTATCTTTATAGCCGACTTTACCGAGGGCATAGAATTTAATTGGTGTCTGAGAATGGGCTGTCAGCATGAGGATACTGCCAAATACTGCGAGTAAATTTTTCTTTAGGTCCATCGTAAAAGGTTTTTAAGGTCGGAAAACGGGAACAAAGGCAAATGTAATGATGTTTTACATAAAAATCGACAAAAAGTTATCTGCGAAATTTAGAGTGTTTAAAAAGGGAAAATGGGTTGCGACGGAAATAAGACGCTATAAAAATTGTTCTTTGTAATTCGGCTTTATCATCACTCACCGTATCGCGACCCACCCCTGCCCCTCCAAGGAGGGGAATGATCTTCCGTTTAAACCATTCAACCTATCAACCTATCAACCTATCAACCTTTCAACCTATCAGCCTATACCCCTCTCTCAATCATTTTTCTCCAATTAATCACCTCCGTGCCATTGCTTCTGATCTGAGACTGAACACCACCATATAATAAAAATGATTTTTTTATTCCGCTCAGATTCGACCAATAATCGAGAGACTTAAAAAAATCGCCATTCACGGTTTGCCCCGATTTAATTTCGATGGGCAGTACTTTTCCTGCATTATCAACTATCACATCAATTTCGCGACCGGTCTTTTCACGCCAATAATACAGATTAACCGGTAATCCTTTATTTGTGCGTAATTTAATCATTTCAGCGATAACCATCGTTTCGAAAATGGCTCCACGAGAGGGATGCGTATTTAATTGTTCGGCAGTTCGAATACCAAGTAATGAACAAACAATGGAGGTGTCATAAAAATAAACTTTGGGTCGCTTAACAATTATTTTATTAAAATTATTACAATGCGGTTTTAAAAGATATATAATAAAACTGCTTTCCAGAATTCCGATCCACGATTGTATTGTTTTAACATCGACACCTGTTCCATCAGCCAATGCGGTACTATTCAGTTCTTGTCCGGTGCGGGCAGCAAGCAACCTGATAAAGCGTTCAAAAATGAGGAGATCTGAAATATTTTTTATTTGTCTCACATCCCTTTCTATATACGTACTGATATAATTCTGACACCAATCGCCCGGGGGAATTTTTTGATCATACACCGGAGGATAAAACCCCTTCAGCATCAGTTCATCATCGGTTTTAGGCAGAAGTCTGGCATGACGAAGTTCGCCGATAGAAAACGGTAAAAGATTCAAATATCCGACTCTTCCGGCAAGCGTTTGTGTAATATTTTGTTGAAGGAGAAAATTGTTCGATCCTGTCAGGATGAACAGCCCCTTCTTTTTTGAATTATCAAGGATCTCCTGCAGGTAAGAAAAAATTTCAGGCAGGCGCTGTACCTCATCTAATATGGCACCTTCCGGATAGTTTTGTAGGAAACCACGCGGATCTTCGGCTGCAAATTTACGAATGTCCGGGTTTTCAAGCGAAACATAAGGCTTCTTCCTGAAAACCGATTTAACAAGCATTGATTTCCCTGACTGGCGTGCTCCCGTAACCGCTACCGACTTGAATTTTGTCGCTAACCAGGTTAGTTTTTCATTGGCATCTCTGTTTACCATGCTACAAAGATACGGATTTTATGGAATTGAACTCCATAAAAAGACAATGAAAATTAAGTTTATTGTAAACAGTTACAATTCAGCAAGTTGCGCGGAACATGAATTAACCAATGAGCTCCAAAACGACCAAATTCCGTTAAAAACCTGCGATAAAGTCCAAAATAATAATCAGGTAGGCGGCGTGCTAATCAGCTTTTTATGGAATCAGATTCCATAAAAAGACAATATATATTAATACTTTTATCT
>JAHEYM010000148.1 GCA_023251595.1 Bacteroidota bacterium | reverse complement strand
GAGGAAGTGAAACGTAATTGGGAACAGCTCAAGTTGAAGGAAGGCAAAAAGTCATCACTCGATGGCGTAACGAAATCAATTCCATCGATGATAAAAGCCATCCGTATTCAGGAGAAGGCGAGAAACGTAGGATTTGACTGGGAGAATAAAAATCAGGTTTGGGAGAAGGTGGTAGAAGAGCTTCAGGAATTCAAAGACGAAGCAAATGCTACAACACCTGATCAGAAGAAAATGGAATCTGAATTTGGTGATTTACTTTTCTCGCTAATTAATTATTCTCGATTTATTAATATAAATCCGGAAGAAGCATTGGAGAGAACGAATCTCAAATTCATTAGCCGTTTTAAATATATAGAAAACAGGGCAGAAGCCAACGGTAAAAAACTAAATGAAATGACGTTGGAAGAGATGGATGTTTATTGGAGGGAAGCGAAGAAGAGTGAAGGAGTGAAAGAATGAAGGAGTGAAAGAATGAAGGAGTGAAAGAATGAAAAAATGAAAGAATGAAAAAAATTTCCCGAATGCCCTGCAAGGGCAAAATATGTTAGCGATGGGTGAAACCCATCGGGACGGGTGAAACCCAATTACAATTACAATCAATTTATTATGATAAAAAAAATATTATTAATTATATTATTATTTATTTCATGTTTTTCGATTGCGCAGGTTGATAGTGTACATCATAAGTTCGTGAAACCGAATTTCAACGGACCTTATTTTAAATCTTATTTATTGGATACGCGAACAATTTTTCTGTCACCTTATCATTGGAGTGGGAAGGATTGGTGGGCTGTTTCGGGTGTTGTTATTACGACGGGACTTCTTTCAACACAAGATCTGACTGTTCGGAATTATATTCACAATAATAAAGTCACTTTCATAGATAATCTTCAAAAATATGGATTAGAGCGATGGGGAAGCGGGATGTATTCGATGCCGGCGATGGCACTTCTATATAGTTATGGGGCCATCGCGAAAAACGACAGAGCAAAAAAAACTTCATTACTTGCAGTAAAAGGATATCTGGTTTCCGGATTAATAATTACACCAATTAAGCATATATTTCACAGACATCGACCTTTCCAAACCAACAGTAATCCGGATCCATACATATTTGACGGACCCTTTTCTCACCCGAAACAAATTCATTCTATAGCTGGGATTATTCAGGGACTAAAAGATGAAGTGAGTTACACATCATTTCCCTCGGGTCACACGAATTCGGTTTTTACGGTAGCAACAATTCTCGCGACCGAATATAAAGATAAACCGATTATTCCGATTGTTGCATATTCCATTGCTACACTCACTGGTTTATCAAGAATGGAAGCAGATAAGCATTGGTTATCGGATGTATTTTTTGGCGCATCGTTGGGTTATTTTATGGGGAAAATGATATGCAATACGAACAACTGGGGAGTGCAGATTTCTCCTACTGTGGTTGGGGATAAAGTGGGGTTGAATTTGAGGGTTCCGCTGGACTAAAAATGTGTTAGACCCTTTTGAAAATAGTTGTGTATATTAAGTTTATTACCTATGTTTGCACTCTGGTGTATCTGTTTCCCTCCACCTGAAGTAAAGATTGTCGATGATAAAGACAACCTTCTTACGATACGGTTTACCCTTTTAAGCATATTTTACTAATTCCATTCGATTTGTATTGATAAATCGTTTTGCCTTTTTGAGGCTGTATGGTTTATTATTACTGATTATTTCAATTATCATTTAAATAATATAAACAAACCTCATGAAAGCAAAACTTACCCTATTTCTTCTTTTATTAACTATCTTATCTTTTAATATTGAAGCGCAGACCTGGAATGCAGTCGGAACCGGTATGAACAATGGGGTTCTGACAACTGCTGTATATAATGGTGAACTTTATGCCGGTGGATTTTTTACCACTGCCGACGGAAATTCTGCCAATCATATTGCGAAATGGAATGGTACAGCATGGTTGCCTCTTGGAGTCGGTGCGGATGCTACTGTTGAGGTGCTTGCAGTATATAATGGAGAACTTTATGTGGGTGGATCTTTTTCAAATGCAGGTGGCGTGGCAGCAATGGGTATCGCTAAATGGAATGGTACCGTTTGGTCAGCGGTCGGCGCGAGTATGAATAATGGCGTTCGTGCTCTGGTAGTAGATACAGTAAATAATATTCTATATGTAGGTGGAAGATTTACCATGGCAGGAGGCACTGCTGCCAACTATATAGCTAAATGGGATGGCACGATCTGGTCGGCAGTCGGACAAGGAATGAACACAAATTTATTATCCCTGGTCATGTACAATGGTCAGTTATATGCCGGTGGCGAGTTTACGCAGGCGGATGCACAACCGGCAAAACATATTGCCGTCTGGAATGGTACTTCATGGGCACCGGTTGGTGTTGGTTTTATAAATGGTGGCGGAACAGGGTATATTTATTCACTTTTAAGTTATAATGGAGAATTATATGCAGGTGGTGAATTTCGCATCGCCGATGGAAATACGGCAAGTTATCTTGCAAAGTGGACAGGAACTGTATGGGCTTCAGTTGGTGGAACGATGGATGGGACTGTTTATGAGTTAAGTTCAATCAATGGAAATTTATATGCCGGAGGAAGTTTTTACCATGTAGGAGTATTACTCTGTAATGACATAGCTTATTGGGATGGCACGACATGGTTTACAATGGCTACCGGAATGGACGGAATTGTTTATTCAATCATCAATTTCAATTCGGAAATATATGCCGGTGGTTTTTATACACAAGCCGATGGGAATCCAATGAATCGAATTTCACGTTGGTCGCCGGTGACGTCTGTATTGAATAATAAAAATACCTTTACTGAAACGAGTTTATTTCCGAATCCTGCTTCAAATATTCTCTTCATCAAAACCTCAGAAAAAATCATGAGTATTCGCTATTTAAACGATGAAGGAAAACAAAGTGACATCAGACTTGAGAACAATTCAATCAACATTTCGGAACTTTCGGCAGGTATATATATTTTACAGATGAATGATGCTGTAGGGAAAACCATCACCAAAAAATTCATCAAAGAATAAATTAGATTCAATAAATATTTTATTATAAGTGGAGTTCAGCAACCACAATACAAACGGGGCGTTAGCGAAAAGCCAAAAGAGTAGCAAATAATTTAATAAAATATATATGAATATTAAAATTACCAAAATCCTTACAACCCTGTTTTTATTCATGGTTTCTGCTCATTTTGTTTTTGCCCAAACTATTGCAGGAGGTGATACTTATTCTGTTGCTATTTGCAGCGATAGCACTGTCAGAAGCTGGGGGAATAATTCGGTTGGCAATCTTGGTGATGGAACAACGACGCAACGTCTGAATCCTGTTTCAGTGTTGAATCTGACAGGAATAATTGATGTATCAGCTTGCCAGAATGATCACACCCTCGCATTGAAGAGTGATGGTACTCTTTGGGCATGGGGTTACAATGGTTTCGGTGAATTGGGAGACAGTACTTTAGTAGACAGATATTTCCCCGGACTTGTCCTGGGAATAAATAGCGTTACTGCAATTCATGCGAGCAGAAATGCACATTCTCTGGCAATCAGAACTGATAGCACTTTGTGGTCATGGGGAAGAAATAATTATGGTCAACTTGGGGATGGTACTATTATTAGTAGTATTTATCCACATCAGGTAGCAGGTCTTTCCGGAATTGTGGCTGTATCTGCGGGACAGTGGTGTACCGTCGCATTAAAAAGTGATGGCACTGTTTGGGCATGGGGCAGAAATGATTACGGGCAATTAGGAAATGGGACACTAAATGATAGTTATGTTCCTGTTCAAGTCAGTAGTATTACAGGAATTATCGCGGTTTATTGTGGAAATAATTTTACTATAGCTCTTAAAAATGATAACACCGTTTGGGGTTGGGGTTCTAATAGTTTCGGACAACTCGGTGACGGAACTACGAATGATGCTTCTGTTCCTGTTCAGGCAATCGGCTTGAACGGAGTGACAGCAATTGCAGCAGGGGCAGATTATTCTCTCAGTCTCAAAACTGACTCTACGTTATGGGCTTGTGGTAGAAACGCTTATGGAGAGTATGCGAATGGAACAACAGTACAAAGTTTATCTCCGGTTTCGACGGGCGTTTCAGGTGTAATTAAAATTGCTGCAGGAGATTCACATACTCTATTTGTGAAAAGCGATTCTACATTATGGACTGTTGGTTACAACTCTAACGGGCAATTGGGTGATGGGACGACGACTGATAATATAATACCTGCACAGGTGCAAGGGCTTTGTCAAATATTAACAGGCATTGGTGAAAAAGAAAATCACAACCCTATTGTCGTAAATATTTATCCGAATCCTTCTTCAAATAAATTATATCTGCAATCAGATGAAAAAATAATAAATTTAAAGTGCATGAATTATTTGGGTCAGGTTGCAAATGTCAAACTCGAGAACAATTCAATCAATATTTCTTCACTGCCGAATGGATTATATTTTTTGAATCTTATATCTCATAGCGGGAAGTCCACAACACATAAATTTATTAAAGAATAATTTAGAAAGAACAGAGCGAAAATCGTAGGGATATCAAAACTGATATCCCTATCTGTTCACCATAATTTTTCCCGCATACATTCCGGACGTGACTGTTCGTAAATTATAAAAATATATTCCGTCAGCAAATGATTTTGTAGATATGGTATAATGACCGGTTGTGAGGGGGTGAAGTGTTTCAATTATTCTCCCGAGATCATCATAAATATAGAGATCGGCTACTTCGGGTTTGAAAGAAGTAAAATCAATTGTACATAAATCGTTGGTTGGATTAGGAAATATGCGTAAGTGTTTGAAAGTTTGTTCGGGTGAAGCAATCGCAACATTCACGTGTCCTGTAGTGAATATTCCGACACCGCCCTCTATATTACCTTCAGCCAAATCCATTTTCCCATCACCATCAATATCAGCGCCCCAGACGGTACATCTTTGTCCGTCGAAGCCGTTCATATATCTATAGTTGAACATTGAGTCAACCAAATTAAAATTGCTGGCAAGATTTCCGGTAATATTATTATAATAATAAACATAACCTCTTTCACTTCCAACCATTAACCGCCAGCTACCGGCTGAGTCAAATAAAAATGGTTGTGCATAACCTGTGACATAGCCTGTTTGCCGAACATTCACGCCACCGAGCGTATCTGTTATAAAAGTGAAAATCGGATTTGTGGTTGTGCCGGTATTCTGATAATAACGCAGTTTACCATTACGTGTCCCGATTACCATGTCCAATAAATTATCATGATTCAAATCGACAAGTTGTGGTACGGGACACTGTTGCGTTGTACTTCCCTGATAATTCAAAACCGGTGCGCCATATTGTGCCGGATAGCCACCAGTCGTTGTATCGGGCAAATAAATAAGTGAACCATTACTTTCACCCACAATCATATCGGGATCACCATCACCATCCAGGTCTCCAAAAGTTGGTCGGAAATTACGAAAATTTAGGTTACTAAGATTCGCATAATTTGTATCAACAAGCGTAAATGCAGGATGATTTATCGTGCCTGTATTTTTATACAGATTTAATCTTGCATTATAAAAAGAGGCACCTACAAAATATCCAAAAGTACCAACCACTAAATCCTGAAGTCCGTCGTTATCGTAATCAAAGAAAACAGGCGCACTTCCTTCACCGACTTCAATCATTTGATTTTGGAGAAAGGCATTTGTTTGAAGTTTAAAATCGGGGGCTAAATCGGAACCTACATTTTTATAATACCATACACCATGATTATTCTCAGAAACACCTGAAGCATTTGGTGCGCAAATTAAATCACGTTTACCATCATTATTTACGTCCAGATAAAAACAGGCAGGAAATGTATTGACATTTACCGAGACATTATTCACCGGATAAAGGGAGTCTTGCGAAGTAATATTGGCGAAGGCCGCATTCCCACCATTAAATAACGCATCTGCAGAGTTTGAAATAAGATCACCTACAATCAGGTCTTTGTCGCCGTCATTATTGAGATCCAGGTCCAGAAGAGTTCCTCCTGAATGACGCGATGGCATTGTATCTGACTGTGAATTTCCTCCATGTGTATCCATTCTGCAAGACACACCCAGATTGAAATAATTGGCATTCCAATTTGTAGATACATTTCCCCAGCAAGCAGTTGACATTGAATAATTCAGACTATCGCATGAGTATGAATGTTCAACACGTTGATTCTCATGATAATTTAAAAGAGAACCGCCCACATCAAATGAAATAACATCAATATCACCATCACCATTAATATCTCCGATAGCAGGAATATTCGCGGGACTCACATATAGATTTGTGTAATTAGCGAATTGAGTGGAATATATTTCATTACAGGCGAGTGAAAATGAAAGTTGATTATTAATCGCATAATCATTTCTATATACTCTTATTCCCCCGTTATTATAAGTAAAAATATCGATATCCCCATCACAATTATAATCTCTCATTAAAGCCCAGTCATGCATATCCTGCGGAAACAACCTCTGATATTGAGGTGCATAAACATAACTAATTTGATTTGCGGTTCCTTTGTTTATGAATGTGATAACCTTATTTCCTGTCCGGTCGAAAATAACTAAATCTTTTATGCCGTCACCATTCAGATCAATTGCAGAGAATTGCGGACAATTTAATCCACCAGCCCAGGCAAGTTCTAACGTATCTCCTGCTACAACAACCGGAATTGTATCATTATATATAAAACCGTATTGACAATACCCCTTGATGCTGAGTAAAGAGAGAAGAAGGAAGATCTGAAGAGTCTTCATTTTTGAGTTATGAGTTATGAGTTCTGAGTTATGAGGTCTTCCTTATTCACTATTCACTGACTACTGACTACTGACTACTGACTACTGACTACTGACTACTGACACAGTAAAGTTACGCATTATGAAGCGAAAAATGGCTAAATTTGCCACTCTTCATTCAAAAAACGTGGTGAAAGAGCTATATTTGAAACTCAGATATCTTACAATAATGATGATAAAACTCAAAATTCTTTGGCTTCTTTCAGCCATTTGTGTAGTGTTTGCTGCGTGTAACGGACAGAATCCTTCAGGAGGAACACCTAACATTACGGGTGTGTTTACGCATGCGAAACCGGGCACATATATCTGTCTGGATGATCTGGGTTCAAATGCCATTTTAACGCTCGATTCAGCACTCCTCGACAGTTCCGGCAAATTCAGTTTCATACATCCGATCAAGGAGCCGGCATATTTTCGGTTGAGATTAGATCAGAACAATTTCGTGAATATCTTGTTGGATACTAACGACCATATAGAGATAAAAGGCGACGCACTTCAATTTGGAAACACATTCGAGTCGACAGGCAGTTCAGGCACGGCGCTGCTGAAAGAATTGAATACGAATTTGCAGGCATTTTACAAACAAATCAACGCGATTGAACCAGCTTTTCAGGCAGAGGCGAAGAAACCTGGAGCAAATATGGATTCTCTCACAAAAGCAGGTCAAGCGACCTACGCATTAATTTCTGCACAGAAGGCTGAGTTTGCACGAAAATTTACTGAATTACATAAAGAGTCTTTGGTGGGGCTGGCATCTGTTGGTACGCTAGAAGCAGAGACAGATTATCCGACCTATAAAATGTTGGATGAAGCGCTATTTGTCAAATATCCAAAATCGAAATATGTGATCGATTTTCACACGAAAGTCACTGCAATGGCAAAATTAGCAATAGGGGCAGAGGCGCCGGATCTTGCTCTGCGAGACACAAGCGGGAAGGAAGTGAAACTCTCATCTTTGCGTGGTAAAATAGTATTGGTCGATTTCTGGGCGTCATGGTGCGGTCCATGTCGCGCTGAGAATCCAAACGTGGTAAAAGCATATAAAATGTTTCACGACAAGGGTTTTGAAATATACGGTGTGTCTCTCGACAAAGACAAACCATCATGGGAGAAAGCAATCGTAATGGACGGTTTGATCTGGATTCATGGAAGCGATTTACAGGCATGGAATTCGGCTGCTGCAGCAACTTATAATGTGAAGGGTATTCCGACGAATTTCCTTCTGGATAAAGAAGGGAAAATACTTGCCAAAGGACTTCGTGGTGATTCTCTTGAAATAAAACTTGCGGAAGTACTGAAATAAATTCACACAAGATATAACTAGCTTTCCGGTATATTTTAATATGAGCAGAAAATTTCTTGTTACATTTTTATTGGCGGTACCTATATTTGTTTTAAAAGGGCAGAATTATTTTCAGCAGGAATTAAAGTATAATATTGATGTTCAGCTTGATGATGTGAAGAACGATTTAAATGGTTTTGAAACGATCGATTATAAGAATAATTCACCGAACATACTTCCATATTTATATTTTCATCTCTGGCCGAACGGTTATAAAAATAATAACACTGCATTAGGTAAACAATTGCTGGAAGAAGGAAATCTGAAGTTTTATTTTGCAGATGATAAAGACCGGGGTTTTATTGATTTATTGGATTTTGAAGTAAATGGAAGCAAAGTAACAATGGTTCCGGATTCTGAGAATATAGATATTTGCAGGTTATATTTAAAAGAGCCGTTAGCTCCCGGTAAAACAATCAGAATTACAACCCCTTTTCATGTACATATTCCATTAGGAATTTTTTCGAGGATGGGTCACATGGGTGAGTCCTATCAGATTTCTCAGTGGTATCCTAAGCCGGCTGTATATGA
>JAHEYM010000147.1 GCA_023251595.1 Bacteroidota bacterium | reverse complement strand
AAGTTCAGGAACAATTGAAACGCGAATATGATTATGTTTTCGCTGGTGTTTACTATCCCGGAATTCCCGAAATTCAATTGCACACGATCGACAATAATCCATTTAAGGTCGGTGAAACTACTTTTATTCCTATAGAGGTTTTGCATCTCAGACTTTCGGTATTCGGGTTCAGGATTGGCAACTTCACTTATATCACAGATGCGAACTTCATTTCCGATAAAGAAATGAAGAAGATTGAGGGTACAGAGGTGCTCGTTATCAATGCATTAAGATTGCAGAAACATGTTTCTCATTTCACGTTGGAAGAAGCTCTCCAGATCATAAAAAAAGTTCACCCGAAACAGGCTTATCTGACACATATAAGTCACCAATTAGGTCTGCATAACGAGGTTGAAAAAATCCTTCCGCCTAATGTTCATTGCGCCTATGACGGACTCACTCTGGAAATCTGAATTGATAACATTACCCTGTTCATAATCTCTGTTTTTTACATTTCTTGCTAAAAATTATTAAACTTACTTTTACAAAGAGGTGCTCTGTCGTTTTTAAATTGATGATAGAACCATGATATATTTTTATTAAAAATTATACATTTTAATTTATGGTCGAATGAAACGTAATTTATTGTTCTTATTGATGATGTCAGGAATTCTCTCCCTCACATCTTGTAAGTCGGGTCTCAGCGATGAGATGAAGGCAAAAATGAAACAATTAAAAACAGATTGGACCGTCTTCGCTGCGGATTTACCCGCATTCGGCGATTCGCTGAAAACCGAGTACGATAGAATGAAGAAAAAGTATGAGAAGATTGATAACCGTATCGTTGGCGCAACGATGAAAAAAAATATGGCATCATATTCCGACGCCCGCGATGCCAATAAATTAACTATGTCGACAATGACAGAAGAATACAACGCCTTCAAAAAAACATTGAGCGACACCACTGCCGCTTTTAATAACTGGCTTTCCAAAACAGACAGCATGAATGTTTCGGATGATAAAGCAAAACCTCAATACGAGAGTTATAAAAGTTTCCTTGCCGGCAGTAGATCAAAACTTCAGCAATGGGAAAGCAGCATGATGACTGCCATTGAAAATTCGCAAAAAGATATCGATGAAGCCATCAAAAAATTAGGAGAAGTTCCTAAACCAAAACCTAAAATGCAGGTGGCTCCTTCGAAAACGCACTAGCCCTATCATTCATGATAGGGAACAATTGGATTTCGAGAGATAGTGCCGTTTCCTGGCATCCCTACACCCAGATGAAATCTGCCGACGAGGTCTTGCCCGTCGACAAAGCTGAAGGTATATATATATACGACACTTCCGGAAATAAATATATAGATGCAGTTTCTTCCTGGTGGACAAACATTCACGGGCATTGTCATCCATATATGATTGAAAAAGTGACCGAACAACTGAAATCTCTTGGTCATGTAATGTTTGCCGGAATTACGCATCCTCCTGCAATTATTCTCGCCGAAAGATTATTAAATAAAATAGGTCACGATCACTCCCGTATATTTTATTCCGACGATGGTTCTACAGCGGTTGAAGTGGCAATTAAAATGGCACTTCAATACTGGAGAAATAAAGGAACACCAAGAAATAAAATTATAGCATTAAAAAATGCATATCATGGCGATACATTCGGCGCCATGTCGGTTTCGGAGCGTGGTGTTTTTACAAAGCCATTTTATGATCAGCTTTTTGAAACTGTTTTTATTGAAGCTCCTGTGAGAGGGAATGAGGAAGTTTGTCTTCTGCAGCTTAAAAATATTTTGGGTGAAGCTGGTGTCGCTGCTTTCATTTACGAACCAATGGTGCAGGGTGCCGGCGGAATGATTGTGCACGATGCCGGATCGCTGAAGAAAATGATTCTGATGTGTCAGAAGGCAGGTGTTATAACCATCGCCGACGAGGTGATGACAGGTTTTTATCGCACGGGCAAACTATTCGCTTCAGAGCATTTCGGCGTTTTTGCCGATCTCATTTGTCTCTCGAAAGGTCTCACCGGCGGATTATTCCCGATGGGTGTTACCTCTGCGAGGAGCTTTATCTTTGATGCTTTTTATGATGACGACCGCGCCAAAGCATTTTTTCATGGCCATTCCTACACAGCTAATCCCGTAGCATGTGCGGCTGCGCTTGCGAGTCTCGATTTGACTGAAGAAAAAGGTTTTGTTGAAAATGTTGAAAAAATATCTGAATTAAACCTGGCCTTTGTAGAAAAGCTTAAACTTCACCCAAAAGTTGAAAATCCAAGAACACTCGGAACTATTCTCGCTTTCGAAGTTAAAACAGTGAAGAATGACGGCTATTTGAGCGAAGTGAATAGGGGAGTTTTTCGCTATTTTCTAAGCAAAGGCATCGTTCTTCGTCCTCTGGGTAATGTGCTTTACATCATGCCTCCTTACTGCATTAAGACCGAAGAACTCGAATACATTTACGAAAACATCCTTTCTTATCTGTCAGATTTGTAAATTTGCCCTTCGTCAGGGATTGGTTTTCTAAAGAATGAGGATATATTTGATCGGTTTTATGGGAAGTGGCAAGTCAACCCTTGGCAAACAACTTTCCGAAATCTCCGGATTAAAATTCATCGACCTCGATCAGGAAATAGAAAAACTTGCCAAACAAACCATTGATCAGATTTTCAATACACAAGGCGAAGCTGAATTCAGGTTTATTGAAAAAACCTGTTTAGACAGAACTTTTCTCGATGATAATATTATTGTTGCAACAGGAGGAGGAACTCCATGTTTTTTCGAAGGAATTAAAAAGATGAATCGCTTCGGAATTTCTGTATATCTGAACTGTGGAAAGGGAACTTTATTTCACCGTCTTGCGAAAGATAAAAAAAACAGGCCTGTGATCAAAGATATGAAAGATGTTGATCTCGCTGAAAGAATCCTCGATTTAATGGCAAAACGTGAAAAATATTATACCAAAGCAAAAATTATCGTTGAAGAAGATGATATTGATGCAAATATATTATGGGGAAAATTAAATGAAAGAGTGAAAGAGTGAAAGAATGAAAGAATGAAGGAATGAAAGAATCAAAGAGTGAAAGAGTGAAGGAATGAAAAAATGAAAAAAGAATTCCCGAAAATCCTGAAAGGATTTAATATGTCAGCGACGGGCGAAGCCCATCGAAATATGATAAATCAAAAATCTATTCCCCTCTCGAGAGGGGCAGGGGTGTGTGTGCACGATGCTAATTAACCGGGATGTACAAAACTATAATTAAGCCTCTTCTCTTCCTTTTCTCTCCCGAATCCGCTCATTCAATTGTTGCGACATTATTATCTATTGTCATCAATATTCCCGGAATAAGTCATTTAATTAAACGTCGGTTTACAATACACGATCCTCGTCTCGAAAAAGAATTATTGGGAATTAAATTTCCAAATCCCGTCGGACTCGCTGCAGGGTTCGATAAAGATGCGAAGTTGCTGCATGAGATGGCATATCTTGGTTTTGGTTTTATTGAAGTAGGGACGGTTACGCCAAAACCACAAGCCGGTAATCCTCAGCCACGACTTTTCCGTTTGCCCGATGATGAAGCATTGATCAATCGCATGGGATTTAATAACGAAGGTGTAGATGCCATGGTGAAGCATCTGAAGAATAAACCCAAAGGAATTATTGTTGGCGGAAATATCGGGATGAATAAATTAACCCCGCTCGATAAAGCCGAAGAAGATTATATTTATTGTTTTAATACACTATACGGATTGGTCGATTATTTTGTGGTGAATGTGTCTTCTCCGAATACGCCCGGTTTGCGCGAGTTGCAGGACAAAGAACCGCTCTCCCGTTTATTACATAAGTTGATGGCAATTAATTTAGCAAAGCCGAAACCCGCGCCCATCCTGTTAAAAATCGCTCCCGATCTGAATAATTCGCAACTTGACGATGTCATTGAAATTGTTTTGAAATCAGGAATCTCCGGAATCGTTGCAACGAATACCACCATTACCAGAGAGCATCTGAAAACCGCGCCAAATTCAATCGCAGGAATTGGTCCGGGTGGTCTCAGCGGATTACCACTCAGAGAAAGAGCGACTGAAATAATTCAATATATTAAAAAGAAAACCGGAAATAAAATTGTGATCATGGGTTGCGGTGGTATTCATTCTCCACAGGATGCGATCGACAAGATGAACGCCGGTGCCGATGTCGTTCAACTATATACAGGATTTATATACGAAGGTCCTGGTCTGATGAAAGAGATTTGCAAAGGGATCATCTCTAACCTTTAGTTTCAGGAAAATGGAACGCTGATGACGCGGATTAGGCTGAGTGACACTGATTATTATTTTAACTGAGCAAGAAATTCCTCGGGTGTTAAAATAGGAATTTCACAATCTTTAAAATCCCGGATATTTCTTGTAATGATACAATCTATTTTTTCAATTGATTGTGCGGCTATTATTTGTAGCGAATCTTCAAAATCCTTGTATTTTGATTTTAAGCCTCTTTTGATTATCTGAAGATCGATCTGGACAACCGTCAGATAATCTAATAAATTATATAAAATTTCTCTGAGCTCTTTCTCTTTAATATGTTTCTTAAGTATATAATGCGACGTTGCAATCGAATGCGAAGAAGTGAATAGTTTAATTTTTTTACTTTCGGCTTTTACAAATATTTCATTGGCGAACTTATTGAATGGTTTTCTGTCGCTAATAAGATCAACTATAATATTGGTGTCAACAAATGCATTTTTCATAGATGCTTTTTCTCAAAATAGGCTCTTAATTCTTTATCGTCATCAAAATCTTTGGGCAATTTTACAGCGCCGGATATTTTTTTGAGTTTAGACGACATTTTATATTCCGAAGGATCTTCCTGAACCAAACTGGAAAGGTAATTTTCAATCAGTTCGGACAAACTTCGATCAACTCCTTTAGCGTAGCTTTTGGCTTTCTCAACCACGCTTTTTTCAACGGTCAATGTTAATTTAGTATTCATGATACGTATGTTTTTCACAAAGATACGTATCACAACCAAATTTTCCAACAATTTTCTTAAAAAAATTTTAAATGAATCAATTTAAGATGAGCATTTCTCAACTATTGTTACCTTAGCATGATGGTAAGCTATAATTTCATTCTGCATTCATATCATTGCATGCAACGTCTCTACCTTACCCCTAACCCCTAATCCCTAACACCTTACCCCTAAAAATGGCAAACCTCTATCTCATCCCGTCCGATTTCGGAGAACATAGCAAACAAATGCTCGCACCTTACTCACTCGAAATCGTTCATTCACTTCGTCTTTTCTTTGTTGAAAATGGAAAAGCAACTCGACATTTTCTGAAACGATCCGGATTTTCGCATCTTCAGGAAAGTATATATATAGAATTGAGTTCAAAGGGGAGGGAAGCCGATTTACAGGAAATGGTGACTTTGATGGAGAAAGGACAAGACGCCGGACTCATCTCCGATGCCGGTTGTCCCGCGATCGCTGACCCTGGTGCCGAGATCGTTGCAGCAGCGCAGAGAGCAGGTATTAGAGTCGTTCCACTTCCAGGACCATCTGCAATACTCATGGCACTAATGGCATCGGGTTTCAACGGACAAAAGTTCACATTTCACGGTTATCTAGACAAAACAAAGTTGGGCAGACAGGAAGATCTGAAGATGTTGGAACGAAATGTCCACAAATTCAACGAAACTGCGATTTTCATCGAAACACCTTACCGCAACGACTATATGTTGGAGGATATATTAGATGTATGTCGCCCCGAAACCGGTCTTTGTGTAGCTGCAGACATCACACTTCCCGACGAGTTCATCCGCTCGATGAAAATCGCTGCCTGGCGCAAATCGAAACTCAAGATAGGGGAAAGACCGGCGGTGTTTGTACTTGGGAGGTAAACAATGCTTGGTCAAGGTTTTAATGTCCAATTTCCCACGCCCAATGTCCAATTTCCAAGTTTTTGTTTTCACCTGGACATTGGGAGTTGGACATCGGACATTGGACATTGAAAAACGGTGCTTCATGCCTCATACAACACATTTGGGCCCCGCCAATTCAAAAAAATCTTATCCCTGACCCCTAACACCTAACCCCTAAATTCACTATCTTTGCCCCCGCATTGGACCCGTAGCTTAATTGGATAGAGCACCTGACTACGGATCAGGAGGTTGGGGGTTCGACTCCCTCCGGGTTCACTGAACAGTTTCAGTTTGAGGATCAGTAAACAGTTAACACGTCACTCAAACCGAAACTGAAACTGAAACAAAACAGGATGTGCGGGCGGTTGCAGTTTGGGTTTCAGAAACAGTGACCTGTTAACAGGTTGACGAACAAATATTATTGGAAAGAACATACCGACACGTCGGGGAGGTACGGGGTTCGACTCCCTCCGGGTTCACTGAACAGTTTCAGTATCTGTTTCAGATTACTGTTAACGGGATTTTCTGACTGAATACGATATTAGAAAATAACATTTATTTCTTTCACCCCACCACACTATCCGCCAACAATTCAGCTTGCCGTAGCACGGTGTCGATTGCTTTCTGTTGTTTATCCGGTGGGTAGCCGTGTTTCGTAAGGGTTCGTTTTACCAGTACCATTAATTTTGCTCTTGCAGATTCGCGAAAAGTCTACCTAAAAGGGTCTTTGAGTTGATCATTTTTGCTAGTAATGTTTTAGTCTAATTCAGGATCACCTGTAAACATCCTTCTGATGCCCGACTTTTACTACTTCAACAATGAGGATTTCATCGAACACGGAATAGACAATTCGATAATCTCCAACTCTTACTCGGTACAGGTTCTCGTCTCCCTTCAACTTTTTATAACCGACAGGGCGCGGATTGTTTCTCAGCCCGAAAATGGCGATAACAACCTTATCATTCGTTTTTTGTGGCAGTCCGGCTAAAAACTTTTCCGCCTATTTCTTAATAACAATCTTATACATTCCGTGCTGTGACCTTCTCGTAAACCTTTTTACTCACTTTTCCTTTCGCGTAAAGGTTACTTATCGCTTTTTCGAAAGTTACGGTCGGTTCATCTTTCACGGCTTCTGCTTGCATTATGTCCTCAATGTCCTCCAAGAGTTCGTTGAGCTTCTTATCATGGCTTTTAAGGTCAATGAGTAGCACTGTTTTGTTGCCCTGATCGTCTGTGAGATAGTTTATTCCTTTCATCGGTCTTTTTTTTCAAAGTTACGACAATTCCGATCTTCACATTTAGGAATAGCATTCAAAAGTGTCAACTTTTTTCAGGAATTGGCGGTCTCAAGGGTGTATTTGCAGTGTTGGCGGGTGTTTTCACACCAAATAAATCAACGGCATCGATTGCATCTGTGTCGGTGCTATCTTTGAATGCACCTTCATACCAGGGTGCATCGGATATCAGTTTTATTTTAACAGGTCGTAAATTTATTATATCATTATAACCATCTTCATAACCTCTCACTACAATTTTTGTATCGGGCGGAAGGGTTTGTAATTGCAGCATTAATTCGGCGGCGGTCACGCGTATTCTTTTTTAGAGTAAATAACAATCCCAACCCTGTTTATGTGTTCAATCAGGTCTCTCTCCTTAATACTTCTGAAATCGATTAGATCGATGATGTAGGGAAGGTTTAATTCATCAAGTTTTTGGTTCAAGGTCAGTAAATTATCGAAAGACAATTTACTGCCTTTTATCGCAATATCTATATCTGAACCATTCTTATAATTGCCTTTTGCGCGTGAGCCAAAAAGTATCACAGATTCAACATTTGATTCCAACTGAAATACCTTGATAATGTTTTCTATTACAGTTTCGGGCAAACCAAATTTCATGTCGATTGTTCTATGCTCCATGCTTTTCTGATTCAAGACGTTTTTCTAATTGTGTGAATAATTCAAAATATTTTTCCGTGATTTCCTCAATCACTTTATTTGCGATTTCTTCGTTGTACGTGTGCACGGATAATCTTCGACTTTCAACCATTTTCATCCAAGTACTACCATCAATGATTAATCCCCTGTTGAATGCCAATCTTATCGCATCCCTACTTCCCTGAATATTTATTTCTCCCTTATCCTCATAAAAATCTTTCATCGTATTCCATGCCAGCTCATAAACCATTTGAAAGAATTGAATCATTCAAGCCTTCTCAGTTTCTGTCATTCCATATTCCAAATACGTACGAATGGCATTTGAGAGCAATTTAAACGCTTTTTGATAATTGTTAAACCGCTGAACCCAACGTACATCTTTATTTTCCATTTCTTAATTCTTATTATTAATAAATTTAATTGTCTTATCTTTGTTGTGCAGTACAGTTTCCGGAAGCCCCTGAAGAAATTCAAGCTTCCGGGTTTTGAATTTTTTATACCCCTGTCTTTTCTTCGATTTGTATTTTGGCTAAATTCTTTTTGATCCGGTTATTTAATTCATCTTCTGCTGCGATCTGTTTTTCGAGTTCAATTTTTAATAAAGTGAATCGTTCAACAAAATTAAAATCGTCTTCATCATCGGGCAAACCTACAAATCTTCCGGGAGTAACTACATAATTCAGGGCTTTTACTTCTTCTATTGAAACAGATTTGCAGAAACCCTGCACGTCCTCGTAAGTCCTCCCCCTGCTCCCTCCCGAGGGGGATAATTTACCCCCCTCTCCCGTGGGAGAGGGGCTGGGGGTGAGGGCTTTCCAAGCGTGATACGTATCTGCGACCTTTGCAATATCTTCATCAGTAAACTCAAGATTTTTGCGGCT
>JAHEYM010000146.1 GCA_023251595.1 Bacteroidota bacterium | reverse complement strand
CGCCATTAGGAGCAGTTACAGTTACAAAAGGCACTGCAATAGTGAATACAGCATTGCTCGAATCGAGTGTAGCGGGATTTCCAAAGTCAGTTACTTTTACATAGCAAGTTGTCGAAGGTGTATTAGGAATCAACCATGAATAAGAACCGGTATTATTCGTCGAAGCGGTAAGGACAGTCCATGTCGCAGCGTTGTCAATAGAGTACTCGATTTTTACATACGATGAACTCAGATATCCACTCGTCCAAGAAATAGAATAAGTGTTTCCGATATATCTGATTTCTCCCCCATTCGTACTTGTAACTGTGATAAATGGCGTCGGTGCCGATATGGTGAAAACTGCGTTACTCTGATCCATATAGCAGTTGGTATAGTAGTCATAAACTCTCACCAGACAATTGGTCGAAGGAGTATTCGGGATAGTCCATGTATATGAGCTTGACGTGATATAATTTCCGTTGATGATGTTGGTCCAGGTTGAACCTCCATTTGTCGAATAATCAATTGTGTAGTAATTCGAAACACCGCTCGAAGCCCAGGTGATATTGTGAGTTCCTGCTCCCACCTGCCAGATTTCTCCCCCATTTGGGGAGGTTAGTATGATGCTTGTATTACCGGTAATTGTGAATGGGGAGTTACTTTGATCGACATAAGCCGAGTTGTTATAATCGGCAACCTTCACCAAACAATTGGTAGATGGAGTATTTGGAACAGTCCAGCTATATGAACCACTGTTACTCACGCCACTTGCTGCTGTGAGCCACGTGGTCCCGCCATCGAGAGAATAGTAAATGTTCACCCAACTTCCTGTACCACCATAAGTCCAGGTAATATTGTGAGAACTGCATCCCACCCAACTTTCACCACCATTTGGAGCTGTAACAGTCACAAAAGGTGTAGCAATGGTAAAGACTGCATTGCTCGAGTCAAATGTAGCCGGATTCCCAAAATCAGTTACCTTAACATAACATGTTGTGGACGGAGTATTCGGAATCAACCACGAATAACTTCCGGTATTGTTGGTAGAAGCATTGAGCACTACCCATGTTGCTGCGTTATCAATTGAATATTCAATTTTTACGTAAGAAGAGCTCAGATAACCACTTGTCCATGAGATTGAATACGTGTTTCCAACATAACGTATTTCACCGCCATTGGGACTGGTCACGGTGATGTACGGAGTTGGTGAAGAGATGGTAAATACAGCATTACTTTGATCACTGTAACAGTTCGTGTAATAATCATAAACTCTCACGATGCAGTTCGTGGAAGGAGTATTGGGAATAGTCCAAGTGTAGGAGTTTGATGTTATATAATTCCCGTTGATGATATTCGTCCAGGTAGCACCACCATTGGTTGAGTAGTCGATAGTATAATAGTTTGATACACCACTCGATGCCCAGGTGATATTATGCGTTCCGCCCCCTACTTGCCAGTTTTCTCCTCCGTTCGGTGAAGTGAGAATAATACTGGTGTTGGCCGTTATGGTGAAGGGCGCATTACTCTGATCAACATAAGCGGCGTTATTATAGTCGGCAACTTTCACAAGACAATTGGTGGAAGGTGTATTCGGAACACTCCAACTATAAGACCCGCTGTTCGAAACACCACTTGCCATTGTAAGCCAGGTCGTTCCTCCATCGATGGAGTAATAGATATTCACCCAACTCCCTGTGCCACCATAAGTCCATGTTACATTATGCGAACTACAACCAACCCAGCTTTCTCCACCATTTGGAGCTGTAACTGTAACGAAAGGTGTGGCGATAGTGAAAACAAAGTTGCTCGAATCGAGGGTGGCTGCGTTTCCAAAATCAGTTACTTTTACATAGCATCTTGCAGAAGGTATATTTGGAATATTCCATGAATAAGATCCTGTGTTGTTCGTTGAAGCATTCAAGACAGTCCAGGTTGCCGCACTGTCTGTTGAGTATTCGATCTTCACATAAGAAGAACTTAGATAACCACTTGTCCATGAGATTGAATACGTGTTTCCAACATATCTGATCTCCCCACCGTTCGGACTTGTAACAGTGATATACGGAGTAGGTGCTACAATGGTGAAGGTTGCGTTACTTTGATCGCTGTAACAATTCGTATAATAATCATAGATCCGGACCAAACAGTTTGTTGAGGGTGTGTTTGGAATTGTCCAGGTATAAGAATTCGAAGTGATGTAGTTTCCATTAATGATGTTTGTCCATGTAGAACCACCATTCGTCGAATAGTCGATAGTATAGTAGTTTGAAACTCCACTCGATGCCCAAGTAATGTTGTGTGTACCGGCACCAACCTGCCACTGTTCTCCCCCATTTGGTGAGGTCAGGATGATACTCGTATTACCGGAAATTGTAAATGCTGCATTACTTTGATCAACATAAGCAGCATTGTTATAGTCGGCAACCTTCACCAAACAATTGGTAGATGGGGTATTGGGTAATGTCCAACTATAAGTACCGCTGTTCGAGACGCCACTTGCAGCCGTTAACCAAGTCGTTCCACCGTCAAGGGAGTAATAAATATTCACCCAACTACCTGTTCCACCATAAGTCCATGTGATGTTATGCGAACTGCAACCTACCCAGTTTTCACCACCATTAGGAGCTGTCACCGTCACAAATGGTGTTGCAATTGTGAACACTGCATTGCTGGAATCAAGCGTTGCTGCATTACCAAAATCAGTTACTTTTACATAGCAAGTTGTTGAAGGCGTATTAGGGATATTCCACGAATACGAACCCGTGTTATTTGTAGAAGCATTCAAAACCGTCCATGTTGTGGCGTTGTCAATCGAATATTCGATCTTTACATAAGAAGAACTTAGATAACCACTCGTCCATGAGATTGAATAAGTGTTTCCAACATAGCGAATTTCACCACCATTCGGACTTGTAACCGTAATGTAGGGTGTAGGAGGTGAAATTGTGAAAACCGCATTACTTTGATCCTGATAACAATTTGTATAGTAATCATAGACTCTCACCAAACAATTGGTGGACGGATTATTTGGAATCGTCCAGGTGTATGAATTCGAAGTGATGTAATTACCATTGATAATGTTTGTCCACGTTGAACCTCCATTTATTGAATAATCGATTGTGTAATAGTTTGAAACACCACTTGAAGCCCAGGTAATATTGTGCGTTCCAGCACCAACTTGCCAAACCTCTCCCCCATTTGGAGAAGTAAGAATAATGCTCGTATTTGGAGTAATCGAAAAAGCAGCATTACTGATATCAAAATAAGTGGCATTATTATAATCGGCTACCTTCACCAAACAATTGGAAGAAGGCGTATTTGGAACGGTCCAGCTATATGACCCGCTGTTTGAAACACCGGATGCAATTGTAGTATAGTTCGCACCCCCATCCAAAGAATAATAGATGTTCACCCAACTACCGGTACCACCCCATGTCCAGGTGATGTTATGGGTGCTGCAACCAACCCAACTTTCGCCACCATTTGGAGCAGTTACTGTAATCAGAGGAGTTGCTATGGTGAAAGTTGCATTGCTTGAATCGAGTGTTGCAGAGTTTCCGAAGTCAGTTACTTTTACATAGCACGTAGTTGATGGAGTGTTTGGAATTAACCACGAATAACTACCGGTGTTGTTGGTTGAAGCGGTGAGTGTTGTCCAACTTACTGCATTATCCGTTGAGTACTCAATTTTCACAAAGGATGAGCTGAGATAAGCGCTGGTCCATGAAATCGAATAGGTATTGCCTACATATCTCGTTTCTCCGCCATTTGGCGAAGTCACAGTAATAATTGGCACAGGAGGAGAAATTGTAAATGAGGCATTACTCTGATCCGTCATGCAGGGAGTACTGTAATCAGTAACTCTCACCATACAGTTGGTTGAAGGATTGTTCGGGATAGTCCAGGTGTAAGAACCTCCTGGTATGTATGAGTTTGTTACAATGTTGATCCATGTAAGACCCCCGTTTATTGAATAGTCGAGATTAAAATAATTTGAAGTTCCCGAAGCCGCCCATGTGATATTGTGTGTACCAGCTCCAACCTGCCATATTTCGCCGCCATTTGGGGACGAAAGAAGTAACGGTGCATTGATGGTAAAAACCGCATTACTTTGATCGATTGTGGATGGAACACCTGAATCGTAAACATGTACCAGACATGTAGATGATTGAATATTCGGTAATTGCCATGAGAATGATCCTGTAACACCCGCTTGATTGTAATTTGTAGCGAGGAAAATCCAGGTTATTCCACCATCGATCGAATAATCGATTGAGAAGTAATGGGTTGTCCCGGAAATATTCCAGGTAATGTTGTGAGTGCTGCACCCAGTCCATATTTCACCACCGTTTGGTGAAGTAACGGTAACTGATTGTGAGAACATAAAAGTCGCAAAAAAGCTGAAGATGAGGGTAGATAAAATTCTTTTCATTGGAGGTAAATTTGGTTTGTTATGTAAGGCGTTGATTTTGACGGCGCAAAGGTATTAACTTTAAGCATTCTGCAATCAAATCTTACAGGCTTTTTGTCAATATTTTAGCGATAAATTGCTGCAAAGATTCATCTTCCCGCTTGAATCCATATTTCTCTAAAAAAAATCAATTTCCTAGAACTTGATTCGGAATTGGTTATTTTGAAATATTATTAAATAAATTTTGTTTTCGTGAAATGCTGTATTAACTTGCTTGCGGAATTGAAAATGGAAGGGCATGAATTTGTTTGAGATTAAAAATTTAATGAAGGAACCCGAGCCGGGTAGGTTGCTCGTTTCTGAGCCATTTTTGAATGATCAGTATTTCAGACGATCGGTAGTTTTGCTTAGTGAACATAACGACAATGGAACGACCGGATTCATCCTGAACAAACCAACTCAGATTAAGTTAAATCAAGCATTGGAAGACTTTCCTGAATTTAATGCTCAGATATTCTTCGGCGGACCTGTTCAAACTGATTCCTTACATTATCTTCACAGGTTGGGAAATAAACTTCCTGAAAGCAAAGAAATTATTCCCGGAATATTTTGGGGTGGTGATTTTGAAATACTGAAACTTCTCATTGATGCCAAAGAAATCACACCCGATCAGATCCGCTTTTTTGTCGGATATAGTGGTTGGGCTCCTAAGCAACTGGCAAATGAAATCAAGATCAAATCGTGGATTCTCGCGCAGGCAAGTCCAAAGTTCACATTCTTCGACAAACCGGGAAATCTCTGGGCAGATGTTTTGAGAAGTCTGGGAAAAGAATTTTCTATCATCGCCAACTTCCCCGAAGACCCTGCCATGAATTAATTAGTACTTTTGCGTTTTCGGGGTGTAGCGCAGCCCGGTAGCGCGCCACGTTCGGGACGTGGAGGCCGGAGGTTCGAATCCTCTCACCCCGACAAGACTGTAACGGTTTGAGGATCAGTAATTTGTTAACGGTTTACTTAACTTTTTTCTGAGAGAAATATTTACAAAAATCAGATAGTTCGCAGGTGTCACATTTTGGATTTCTTGCGATGCAAACATAACGTCCGTGTAGGATGAGCCAGTGATGTGCAATAGCGATATATTTCTCCGGAATATTTTTCACCAGTTGTATTTCCGCTTGAAGCGGATTACGGGCGTTGGTCGTTAGTCCAAGACGGGCAGAAACTCGGAAAACATGCGTATCTACTGCCATTGCCGGTAGTTTATACACTACCGAGGCAACGACATTGGCTGTTTTCCTTCCAACTCCCGGAAGTAATTGAAGTTTTTCCGGATCAGAAGGAACGATTCCACCAAAATCCTTTACCAACATCTTCGCCATTCCCACGAGATGTTTCGCTTTGTTGTTGGGATAACTGATGCTTCTAATCAATGGAAACACTTCCTCTGAAGTACTCGCAGCTAAAGTTTCAACGTCCGGAAACTCCTGAAACAAAGCAGGTGTAACCATATTTACCCTTTTGTCGGTGCACTGAGCCGACAAAATAGTAGCGACCAAAAGCTGGTAAGGAGTCTCGAATGAGAGTTCCGTGCCTGCCTCAGGTGCATGTTCAAGAAAATATTCAATTAACCTGCTGTACCGTTCTTTTCGGAGCATATATCACTGATTTGCCGGCCGCATAGTTGAGAATGCTTGCGATTACTTTCGAACTTGGATCTGTCAGAATGTTCTCGAACATTTCTTTGCAGGCAAGGATACCGATGTAACAATCGATAGCTTCCTCGTCGTACTCCAATGCATCGAGCACAAGCACAGTCTGCAGGATCTCCGTTTCGTTATAAGCAAATCTGATAAGGTCATTTAGTGTAACAGTTTGATTCATCAATTCATATTTAAGTGAGATATTCATGTGTACTTTCCCGACGGAAACCGCACAAATAACGCTCAAATATAATTCTTATTGTATGAAAGACGAAAAAAGAACGACTAATATGCGTAAACGTTCACCTTCTTCCTCTCAATCAACTTCCGTAAATTGATGAGTGCGTAGCGCATTCTTCCTAAAGAGGTATTTATACTGACGTTTGTAGCTTTTGCAATATCGTTAAAGCTCATATCACAATAATGACGAAGAATAACAACTTCACGTTGTTCCGGCGCCAATTCTTCAATAAGGTCACGGATCTGTTTCAAATTTTGATTATGAATGATCTTGTCCTGAATGTTTTCGTCCAATAGATCTAGAGAGTCGAAAATGCAGTAATCTTCTGTATCTCTGACACAGGGCATGTGTTTCTCTTTCCGGTAGTAGTCGATCACCATGTTATGCGCCATACGGACGACCCATGGACCAAATTTACCTTCTTCACGATACTTTTTTGAATGAAGTTTATCGATTACCTTAATGAATGTATCCTGAAAAATGTCTTCCGCAAGCTCTTTATCCTTTACAAGGATATAGATAGAAGTAAAAACTTTTTTCTGGTGACGTTCGATAAGAGTTTCAAAACTCTTTAAGTTACCCTGCAGGTAACTGTTGATCAATTGCTGATCGGTAACAACTGGGGTTGCCATAGCTTACAATAATTTAAGTACGTGAATACTAATGAATTATCGTAAAATTAGGCTATAGGCGTTCGGTTTTGGGTGGGAAAAATTACTTTGAACAGGTCGGTGTTACGGAAGTCTTTGATTTTTGTTTCAATTGAAGGTGCAATAATGCAAAATCTAATTCATATTTCCAAATTGTTGAAAAATTTTTTCAACTACTCCCCTTACGCTATGAATTTCATTTCATCTTTGCATCCACTACGCGTTCAACCAAAACAATCCAAAATCTACCATGAAAAAAACAATGTTTACTCGGGTATTCATTTACCTGGCAGCGTTTTCCATCTTTCTTTCAGCTTGCAATTCCGGAAACAAAAACGACAAGGATGAGCATAAAATGTCGCATGCCGACAGTGTTAAGAAGGCGCTGGCAGATTCGATCGAAAAAGTTATCAAGAGTGCCGACCGCTTAGTGAATGATGCTTCGCGTTTCATCGCCGGTATGGATCTCGATACTGCAAGCAAGCTCTATTCGCTCACAAAAACGGATGATTGGAAACAGTACAAGACCACTTTCGACAGTGCGTGGAAGATTCTGGATACCGGAAGAATGTCTCCGCAAAGAAAGTGGACCGCAGAGGAACTGAAGATTCCGAATACAAACGGACTTGATCTCTGGTATCCTTTCTCAGGACCTGATTTTCTGAACGCTTATCTTCATTTCCCGAATGCAAAAAATTATTATTTCGTAGCTTTGGAGCCACCCGGTGAACTTCCACAATTAGAGAAAATGAAGGACAAAGAAATGAAATCTTATTTAAGTCATGTATTTAAAGCATTAAATGATTTAATGAATAAGAGTTATTTTATTACAAGTTATATGGGTGGCGATCTACAAAAAGGTAAAGCAAATGGTACAGTTCCTATTATTTGTCTTTTTATGGCAAGAATGGATTGTCAGGTATTGAAAGTTGAAACGATTGATATTGACAATGATGGAAAAGTAATTATACCGAAAACAGCTGCCGAATCAGTTCATAAAAATCCGATTAAAGGTGTTCGGATAGATTTTGTTCCTTCTGACAAGAGAGAAATACGTTCACTATATTATTGGTCGGTCAATGTTCACGACACGGAAATAAAAACGGGTCCCGAATTTACAAAATATGTCGCCTCTCTCGGAAAAGTGAATACATATATCAAAGCAGCTTCTTATCTCATGCACGCTGACGATTTTAAAGTGATGCGCGATATGACTCTCTCGCAAAGCGAAGTACTTTTACAGGACGATACAGGAATTGCATATAGATTTTTTAATGCTTCAGAATGGAAAATTACGCTCTTTGGAAAATATGCCAAACCGGTGAAAAATTTCCCCTGGATCAATGAACCTGATCTTGCAAAAGCATTTAAAGATTCTACTGTTAAACCACTTCCTTTCCACATCGGCTATCATTGGCAAACCCTGGAGGACAATCAGATTCTTGCGATGAAAATAAAAAAATAGATTTTCCCGCAAAGACGCAAAGGCGCAAAGAGATTAATACTTAGTCATTTATTTCTTGGCGTCTTCGCGGCTTTGCGGGAAGTTATTTCCTTTTACTCACTCATTCATTTTTGAAATTATTCACTCTGTTATTATAATCGAATATAAATATGAAAATCAGAATAAAACATTCATATATATATGCGATTATTTTGGTGATTTCGTTCTTCAGTTTTACCGGGCAAAGCTTTGCTCAATCGAAATTATCAGATTCGATCTCTCAAATTATCAGGAAAACCGATCGGAACCTCAACGATGT
>JAHEYM010000145.1 GCA_023251595.1 Bacteroidota bacterium | reverse complement strand
TACTGCATTACGATTCCACTTATAATAATAATATGAACTCAACACTTTGGTCGCGTTCCATGCACGGCGGGCAGTGAGTTTTGAGAAAAAATTGAGGCCGTCGGTTAAATTTCTGTTCAAGAGTTTTGATTTTTATCTCTCTTTCGCTTTTCCACAAGATACAAAACAGCGATAGCAGCAATGATTAACATCCCCACGCCATAATTGGTCAGCCGGTTATTCAATTGATTAGCCGGACTCCCAAGAATGATAATTAATAGTGAAAGTACACTTCCTACTCCGAGTGAAAATACCAATAAGAATGTACGTCGTTTATTGCTGATCATCTTTTTTAGATAGAATGTAAAATTAGTTAAAAAAACCAATGAAATCTTAGACTGATTCAAATTACCATCAGGTTACAACCCCGGATATCACTGCCATCCATTCTCCCTAACACCTCAAAATGCCCTTCAACACTCATTCTACCTAAATCCATCGTCGAGATAAAACTGCAGGAATCAATGTTTGCCAAATCAATAATATTAATGACTCCCGAGTCATTAACGTGGCAATATCTGAACGGATCATTGATTTCATGAATCATAACTTTCATCCACGGGGGACAGAAAAAATGACCGTCTTCCCGGGAATAGGCCTGAGAAAAAAGTTCACACATTCCATATTCTGAATGTATTCTCTTCATCCCAAACCCTTTTTTGAGTTTTTGGTGAAGCTCTTGCCGAACAGGTTCCACACGTCTTCCTTTCATTCCACCAGTTTCAATAACGATTGTGTTCTCTAACTTCAGGGAATTATTTTCGGAAAAATCCCATAAAGCAGAGGAGACACCAATTACAATACATTTTCTTCCTTCACTATCCAACCGACTCAATGTTTCAGAAAAATTTTGAAGATCATTCAAATAATATCCATCATCTGTTCTCTGTTTTTTATTATCTATTCTCTTTTCTCTGCTTCTCCTAATCCAATCATCAATCATATAAATTAACGAGGAATTCTTTTTTTCTTTCAAATCAGGAACCAACGCGAATATTGTATATTCTTCAATATTTCCAAATACATTTTCAAATCCCTTTCTTAAACTCTTTTCGTAAATAGAAATATCGGTTATGTAATTACGACTTAATCGCATACCTGTGGTACCACTACTTTCGAAATAATTTGTCGGAACATCTGAACCTGAAATTATGGAGTGTGTTTTAAATAATCCGATCGGAATAAAAGGGATTTCTTCGAGCGATTGGATTTCGTCAGGTTTTAATTCAAGATAACTGATGAATTCACGATAAACAAGATTTTCCTTTGCCTGATAGCGAAAAAGTCTCAGCGCGATTTTCTGAAATTCATTTTCATTCTCGATATTAAAAATGTTATTTATAAAAAACGTTCGCTCAGAATTCATCTTCTCTCTTTGCGCCTTTGCGGCTTTGCGGCTTTGCGGGAAAATTACTTTTTAACCGGTGGTGGAAAATCCGTATTGTAGTGCAAACCGACACTTTCTTTTCTTGCCATCGCTTCCTTAATAATTATATATGCGACCGTTATTAGATTTCTCAACTCACCAATTGCCGGGGAGAGTGAGGTTTTTTCGTACAAGGATTCAGTTTCACCATATATTATTCTTAGCCTATCCAAAGCTCTCTTCAATCTTTGATTCGATCTCATAATTCCTACATAATCGCTCATCAAACTCTGAACTTCTTTACGGTTATGTGTAATTAATACCATCTCGTTGGGTTGATTCGTGCCTTCCGCATTCCATTCTGGGACTTCTTCATGGAAAGTACATCTTTTTAATTCCTCAGAAGAATTAATTAAAGAACGGTGAGAATAAACCAAAGCTTCGAGTAAAGAGTTTGATGCTAAACGATTTGCACCGTGAAGTCCTGTGCACGCGCATTCTCCAGATGCGTATAAAGCACGTATTGACGATCTTCCCCATTCATCGACCTTTATTCCACCACATAAATAATGAGCTGCCGGAACAACCGGAATAAATTCTTTAAGTATATCAATTCCTTTACTTCTGCATTTTTCGTATATATTTGGAAAATGTGACAAAAGTTTTTCTTTCTCAATTCCTGTGCAATCTAAATATACGAAATCATCCCCACTCATTTTCATTTCATTGTCAATGGCACGTGCAACAATATCGCGAGGTGCAAGAGATCCCCTCTCGTCATATTTATGCATAAATTCTTTGCCATCCCCCGTTTTTAAAATTCCTCCCGCACCTCGTACTGCTTCAGAAATTAAAAAACTTGGCGACACACCGGGATCATATAAAGCTGTTGGATGAAATTGAATAAATTCCATATTCTCCACTTTTCCTTTTGCCCGATAAACCATCGCAATCCCATCGCCGGTCGCAATAGTCGGATTGGTCGTTGTTCGATAAACTTGTCCAGCGCCCCCTGTTGCAATCATTGTTATCCGGGAAAGAATGGTTTCGATTTCACCCGTTTTAATGTTCAATACATATACCCCATAACATTCTATACCCTGTGTCTGTCTTGAAACTTCTTTTCCAAGATGATGCTGCGTAATGATATCGACTGCAAAATAGTGTGTGTACATTTTAATGTTCGGGTGACTCTGAATTTGAGAAATCAAGGCTCTTTCAATTTCAATTCCCGTGTCGTCTTTATGGTGAAGTACGCGGTGTTCAGAATGTCCGCCCTCCTTCGCCAGATCAAAATCACCATCCGGTTTTTTATCGAATTGAGCTCCCCATTTGATTAGTTCATTTATCTGCTCATTACTTTCTCCAATCACCATCCTAACAACGCTCTCATCGCATAAGCCGGCGCCACAAATAAGAGTGTCGCGTATGTGTTTTTCATGTGTGTCGGGAGCATATGTTACCGCAGCAATTCCACCTTGTGCATATTTGGTATTCGACTCATCAGCCGATGCTTTTGTGATAATTACTACACTCCCAAATTCAGCAGCCTTTAAGGCATAGCTCAATCCGGCAATTCCTGACCCGATAACTAAAAAATCTGTTTTTTGTCTCAACTCAAATTTTTCTTAATCCTCCGATTTTATCCACGTACCCCCTTACTAAAAGGATTATTCCCCTCCTCGGAGGGGAAGGGGTGGGTGGGGTGCAAAAGTAACTTGTTCGCAATGATAATCGAAATTTTGTACGTTTGCATCATGGAAAATGAAGAAAAGCTCTGCGATCTGACCTTTCTCAGGTCTTTTACGGCTAATGATCTCACAAGAATGAACCGATATATCGGGATGTTTCTGGATAATGCCCCGAAACTTTTGCAACAAATTGAAAATGGAAGAATTGCAGGTGATTGGCAAACCGTCAAAATAGCTGCCCATTCGCTTAAACCACAACTTAATTACATGGGTATCAAGAAACTGCAGGATGTGATAACAAACATCGAATTCTTCGCCGGAGCAGGAACTAATTTCGATCAGATTCATAGCCTATCACAAACACTTCAGACGGTCTGTGCAGAAGCCATGATTGAGTTGAAGACCTATCTCTAACCTCCCTCTCCCGTGGGAGAGGGACCGAGGGTGAGGGTGCCGAAGTCGAAAAATGTCAATTAAAGAGTTACTATTATTTTAATACCTTTGTCTCAAAATAATACCCCTAATGGAAAGTTCTGGCGCTTACACTGTCTTTATTGTGGATGATGATCCGCTAATTCATGAAATGCTCGGCGATCATCTTAAGAAATTCAAGAATATAAAAATTCATTCATTTCCTGATGGTGAAAAGGCGCTAGCTCAAATGTCGCTAAACCCAAATATAATCGTTCTCGATTATAATCTTACCGGTTCAAACAAAGATGCGATGGACGGTCTTGCGGTTCTGAAAAAGATCAAACAGGTGAGTCCCGATGTCGAAGTAGTGATGCTCTCGGGTCAGGAGAAAATTGAAATCGCGGTAAACACCATGAAATTTGGTGCGTTCGATTATGTTGTGAAAAACGAAAATGCTTTCCTCCGTACCGAAAATGCGCTGTTCAATATTCTTCGTAAATTCCGGCTCGTAAGGGATGGCAAACTTTATCGAAAACTTTTTATGTTGTCACTGATCGCTTTCATTCTTATGCTAATGGTATTCGGAATTTTATTTTTTATGGGCTATATTAAAAATCCCTGGGAAGTTGTGCATTAAGAGCTGCCGTCATCACATATTTTCCCAACATATCAAATTCTAAATTCACAACTGTCCCAACAACGAATCTGTTGAAATTTGTGTGCGCAAAAGTATAGGGAATTATTGCAACCGAAAATTTTCCTTCTTGTGAATTAAATACAGTCAGACTTACACCATTCACGCAAATACTCCCTTTCTCGACCGTGATTTGATTGGCCTGAGGAATATATGAGAATGTATATATACTACTTCCATCCCGATCGGTAATCTCCTCGCAAATTGCAGTTTGATCGACATGCCCGGTTACGAAATGTCCGTCTAATCTGCTGCTCATCAATAATGAACGTTCCAGATTAACCTCATCCCGTTCTTTCAACAAACCTAAATTGGTTTTCTTTAAACTTTCTTCAATTGCTGTAACGGTATAGAAATCCTTGCCGACCTTTTCAACAGTAAGACACGCACCATTGTGCGCTAAACTCTGATCGGTTTTCAACTCAGAGACAAAGGGACAAGACAAAGTGAAAATTCGGTTCGTGCCGTTACCCTCAATCTTCTTTACAATGCCAGTTGCTTCAATAATTCCGGTAAACATTTCTTATGATTTTATTCTGAAAAAAGTGTGTGAAACAAAATCATCTCCCTCTTATAAGATGAAAAAAGCCTTTCATTAAAACAGGTCTGATTCCTTCTAAATGTATCTCGTGTACAAAACATATATAATAATATACACCATCGGGACAATCGTTTTTGGATTTCATGTTTTTTCCGTCCCAATTTATACCCGGGTCTGTTGTGCTGAAAACAACTTCACCCCAACGATTATAAATTTTTATATCTATGTCTTTAACATATTCGAGTGACAAGGGAAGGAACAGATCATTAAACCCATTCCCATCTGGCGTGAAAACATTTGGAAGTGCGTATAAAGGGCAATTATCCACACAAACTTTAATACCGTCCTGACTTTCATTTCCGACAGAATCATATGCCACTATCATATAACATCCCGCTATGCTTATCAGTAAATTCGAATGTATATATGTAGTTATTTGGGGATCAGAAATCGAATCTATTTTCACCAAAGCACCATCTTGCGTGGGACTATAATATATATAATATCCCAAAACATCATCAGCGCACGAAGCATTCGGATTATTCCAATTAAGTATATTTTCATGATCTTTGCAAACACCCAGTAGATTAAGAACCGGTGCGCAAGGAGGGACATTATCTACAGCAGCTGCACATTTCTGTTCAGAGTTATTCAGAATGGGGAAAACAAATCCTGCCCCTGAATATTTCCCTATACTTCGTACTTTGTAACAATAATTAACACCATTCGCTAATCCTGTATCGGAATATTGACGCGTTGGAGAATTTCCTATCGAATCAAACTGCGAAAGAGACGAATTCCATCTATATATATAATACAAAGTGTCCGTCCAAGGAACATGTTCTTCCCAGGAAAGATTTAGTTTATTATCGGAAGGTGAAATACTTAACCAAACTGAAGAAGCTGTCTGAGAGGTGCCCACATCTTCATATTCATGTGAAATAGAATTTGTATGCACAAGGAGAATGCGATAGGAGTAGGGAATTCCGTCCGTATTAATCGGTGTATGATGATCGGTAAAAAGCGTGTCATTTAATCCATCGATCATTCCTGTAGAATCAATTAATTGGAAACTGGCTCCGAAAAAACCATCCGAACGATAAATCCTATATCTGAAAGGTCCCGGATTTTGTACCGTATCTAATTCCGTCGGTTTGGACCATGCAATATTAATTTCTCCATTGGTTGCATCAGTCGTAATCACATCTACATTCGTAATCACCGGTAAATCTTTTTTCAGTTGAGCACAGGCTTCTGCTGAAGCACAACTTAATGCGCTGTCAGGAAATACTGCAACGACCATATAACAATAATCAGTTCCATGCACTAAACCAATTCCATTTCCGTCATCAATGAAAGCGGTATTGGTATATCCGGAATCATTTCCAAGAAAAGCATAACCGGTATATGAAGGAACTCCTGTCTGGCATGGGCAAGGTATCGGCGAGCCGTAAGCACCATTTCGTCTGTAAATCTTATAGCCGACAACCTGGGGACAAGCATCAGGATCCCAATGAAGTCTGATTGTATTTCCCAAAGCAACCGCTGAAAGATTTTCCGGGGCCGGTCCGACAACCTCGATCTGAAAACTCTTGAGATCAACTAAATGAGACGTGATAAAATTCTGGTCAGTGTGAACATCCTGAACCTTCACCAGCACTTGATAGGGTTGTGTTTGAACATTGCCACAATCCGTCACCCATGTGAAATCATTGGCAACGGTACCCGAACCTGTAACCGGTTGAATAAAAATTGCAGGATTGGCAACCTGAAAGGGTCCACCGGTCGCTGTCATTGTCAGGAAATCCAAATTAGGGTCATGTGCTGTAATATGCTGTCTCACTGTGTCTCCCGCCAAAATACATATATTTGGTATCGGATCAATCACCGGCGGATCATTATCACATTTCAAAATTGTGATCTGCATATCGCGCGTAACTTGCCCAATCATATGCCCATGACGCCACTCCTCAATAAGGATCGCAACGTTATATTCACCCGTATGCGTTGGTGAATCCCATATTAAATCTCCTGTAACAGGATTCAAAGTGAAAGACGTGCTGGCAATCGGATAAGTATAGCCGGTGATATAATGACCCGGCGCATCCATGCAGGGAACAAGCTTGTATGATAAACTATCGCCATCCACATCAAATGCCATCGGATTATGCACGAATTTTTTCCCCAAACATCCTTGGTCTATCGGTGGATTCAATAATTGCGGTGAATTATTCACCCCGACAAAGGGGTTGATCTGCAATTCCGTCATGATGAAAAATGGAACATTTACCGAATTTGGTATATTCTCTACCCCGAGATTCCGGTTCGGATCTTCTACAGAAATCCAATAATCTGCAGGTCCCGGATAACTGTGGTTAGCGGTGTAGATATTATGTCTTACATCGTTCGCAAGATCCGCGTAAAATGTTCTCGGAATGCTGTCAACTAAACCATCTCCCCAACTTATTAATAAAGCCGGTCGGTCAGCAGGGCTTGAACCCTTCGTGTATGTAACGATCGTGATTTCATAAGTGAGCGCACTCAATTGCCTGAAAGTAATCTCGCCCGCACGGTTATGTGTCGCTGAAACAACCTCACTAAACAACACAAAAATAGCTAAGGCAATATACCTCTTCATCCCAACAAACATTTCAACATCCAAAAATAAACAAAATTTTCTTAATATTCAATAATCTGCTGCTCTAAACCCACCGGCATTTCCCGATCTCCATACTGCTGATCACGAAGCTGCGGTTCGAAACCCGCATCCCGTATCGCTTGTTGCATTCCCTCGGCAGTAAACCGATGCGGGGCACCGGCTGCTGAAACAACATTTTCTTCAATCATAATAGAACCGAAATCGTTCGCCCCTGAACGAAGACAAATCTGCGCTGCTTCTTTTCCCACTGTGAGCCACGAGGCTTGTATATTCAAAATATTCGGAAGCATAATTCTGCTCATCGCAATCATACGTATATATTCGTCGCTTGAAATAGCATTTTCAACACCTTTCACTCGTTTAAGAATCGTTCCGTCATCCTGAAACGTCCACGGAATAAAAGCAAGAAATCCTCTTGCATCCGCTGGTTTTTCGGATTGAACTTCTCTGATCAATACAAAATGTTCGAATCGTTCTTCTATCGTTTCAATATGACCGAACATCATCGTTGCAGAAGTGGTAATTCTTAACTGATGAGCTGCACGCATTACATCAAGCCATTCTTTCCCACTACATTTTCCCTTCTAAATCATTCTTCTCACCCGGTCATTTAATATTTCTGCACCCGCACCCGGCAAACTGTCGAGTCCGGATTGCACTAACGCAGATAATACTTCTTTATGACTTAACTTTTCAAGTTTTGCAATATGTGCAACTTCCGGTGGTCCAAGTGCATGTAATTTTACCTGGGGATAAAGTTTTTTTAATTCACTGAAGAGATCAGTATAAAACTTCAAACCTAATTCAGGATGATGCCCGCCTTGCAATAACAACTGATCACCTCCAAAACGTAAAGTCTCGTCAATCTTCTTTTTGTATTGCTCAATGGTCGTGATATAGCCTTCCGGACTTCCGGGAACACGATAAAAGTTGCAAAACTTGCAGTTCGCGATACAAATATTCGTTGTGTTCACATTCCGGTCGATGATCCAGGTTACTTTATTTCCCGGTTTTTGCTTTTTTCGAAGCTGATGTGCCGTAAACATCAATTCTGATAAAGGTGCTTTTTCAAAAAGAAATTGACCTTCTTCTGCAGTCAGAAACTCCATCCGGAGCGCCTTTTCGAGTAAATCTGTTTGGTTAAATTGCATAGGTCTTTTCAGGAAATTATCCTCAGTTTTTTACAGATAAAGTACAAATATGTACTTTTAGCCGGTTTAGCAGGAATTCCGGCTCAAAATTAACCTTAACTAATGATCATAACAATAAGAAAAGCAAAGCAAGTGCGACAAAATGCAAATGTCGCCTTTCTGATGCATGATTTTGTGAACGACCCAACCCTCAAATTGAATAA